>DASTWL010000036.1 GCA_035765895.1 Verrucomicrobiia bacterium
CGTCCCGGAAGGCTTGGCTTGCATCGCTCCTTTCGACCGGATTTCACGCACCCAATTCAATTTTCCGGTCGAAATCTTTCACCCTCTGCTCGCCTCGTCCTCACACCCGCTCCCACATGACAGGTTCTTCAGGACCGACTAATTATTCTCTTGTGGAATCCAATTAGGGCGAGGCACAAAATAAATAACGAAAGTTACCGAATCGATGTCGGGTTTTGCTTGGGGAATCCGCTTCATCTCATGTAGCCATCATGATTCAGCACGAATGTTTCACGCGTTCGGCCGTCCCCGCGTTCGGCCGAGGGGCTGTTTTCCCAGGCCTGTGGCGTGAAGCCTTTGGTGATGGCGGACCGCATCGTTCCGCTCCCAGAACCGAAAAAACAAAATGAAGACCCAAATCCACCCCCAAACCAAAGACCAGGCCCGGCCCAAAACATCCGCGGCTTGGCGATCCAAAACCACCGCCTCGTATGCGGCTGTCGGCCTCGCACTGGCCGCCTGGCAGGCCGCGTTGGCGCCCGCACACGCCGCCAACATCACCAAAGCCGCCACGGGCACGGACTTGAATGCCGGCGCCAGTTGGAACGGCGCCGCCGCGCCCTCGGCCGCGGATGTGGCCACGTGGGACAGCACTTCGCTCGGCGCCGGTCTGACGCTGGGCGCCAACACCAACTGGCTTGGCGTGAGCGTTTCCGGGGCGTTGACGGACATTTCCGTGACGGGCACCGGCGTGCTGACCTTGGGCTCCGGCGGTTTTGATTTGTCCGCTTCTGCGAACAACCTGACGTTGGCTAACACCGTCAGCCTGGCCGCGGATCAAACCTGGAATGTGAGTTCCGGCCACAACTTGACCGCGGGACGCGTCATCAATTCGCCGTTCAACCTGACCAAATCCGGCGCGGGCACCGTGACGCTGGGCGCGGGCGGCGCCAGCACGCTGGATGGCACGTTGAACATTACGGCGGGCACCATTCAGATTGGCGTCAATGACATGACGACGGCCGGCCTCACTGGCAGTGGCACGCTCGAAAACGGCAGCGCGACGACGCGGTGGTTTTTCGTCAACACCAGCACGTCCCAGACGTTTGACGGCGTGATCCAGAACGGTGCGGGTGGCGGCCTGCTCGGCTTCATCAAACGCGGCGCGGGCACGCTGACGTTGAACAATGCGGCCAACAATTTCGGCGACATGCTGGCGATGGATGCCAACAGCGGCCGCCTGATCTTGAACGCGGGCACCTATTCAGCGAACGCCGGCTGGGGTGCGGCGTGGGTGGATGGCGTGATGGAAATCAACGGCGCCTCGGTGAGCTTCAATCGCAACGCGGCCAACGCCTATGACTCCAGCCTGAACATCGGCGATGCCTCGGGCCTGATCGGCGCGGTGCATCTCAACTCCGGCAGCGTGACGCTTCCGCGCCAGGTGGCGATGGGCAGCGCGAGCGGCGCCTACGGTGCGTTCTCACAATTTGGCGGCACTTTCGCCATCACCAATTCCGGTTTCTTCACGCTCGGTCTGGGCACCGGACTCGGCGTCTATAACCAGACGGGCGGCAACGCCATTCACTTCGGTCCCGCCACGCTCGGCGCCGGCGGATCCAGCGTGGGCGTGGTGAGCTTCAGCGGCAACGCGACCTTCACCAACACGTATGTGGGCGGCTGGTCGTTCATGGTCGGCGAGAGCGGCCGGGGCATTCTGAACATTTCCGATGGCGCTTCGGTGGCCATTTCGGCGCAGGACATCACGGTGGGCGTCAATGCCAGCGGTGATGGCACGGTCAACCTCCGCGGCGGCACGCTGACGGCGAGCCGCATCAACGGTAACTCCGGCACGAGCAAGGTGCTCAACTTCAATGGTGGCACGCTCAAAGCCTCGGGCAGCAACAGCACCCTGATCACCAACCTGACCGCGGCCTACGTTTACGGCGGCGGCGCCACGATTGACGATGGCGGGAACAACGTCGCGGTGAGCCAGCAGCTGCTCGCGCCTTCGGGGCAGGGCGTCACCTCCATTCCGGTCACCGCCGGCGGTTCCGGTTACATTGACGCGCCGCTCGTGCTGATCACCAACGTGGACGGCAGCGGCGCCACGGCCATTGCGCAGATTGATTACACGCTCGGCACGGTGACCAACATCCTCGTCACCAATCCGGGCAACGACTACAACACGCCGCCGACCGTGACGCTGGCGGGTGGTGGCGGCACGGGTGCGACGCTCGGCGCGCCGACGTTGGCGGCCAACAGCACCACGGGCGGTTTGACCAAACTGGGCACTGGCACGGTGTCGCTCGCGGGCGGATACACTTACAGCGGCCCCACGAAGGTGCTGGCCGGCACGCTGGCGGTCAATACGCCGACTGTTTATCCCACCACTGCTGGCGATGTCACGGTGAGCAACGCCAGCCTGTCGCTCGACTTGTCCTCCGGTGGCAGCTATTCCTACACCCCGCTGCCGGCGGCGGCATTGACGCTGGCGGGAGCCACCACGAACAACCTGAGCTACGGCACCGTTTCGGGCACGCCCGCGGCGGCCATCAACGCCACCTCGCTTTCCGTTTCCGGCACCAACGTCATCAACATCACGGCCAGCGGCCTCGGCGTCGGCCAGTTCCCGCTCATTCAATACGCGGGCACGCCCCTGGCGAACTTGAACAACTTCAAGCTCGGTTCGCTGCCGCCCGGCATCGTGGCCTCGCTGGTCAACAACACCAGCAGCCTCTCCGTCGATTTGCTTGTCACCAGCGCAGGGCAGGTGCTCACGTGGTATGGGGCGGACAGCCTGGGCACGCCGTTGACCACCTGGGACATCAACAACAGCGCGAACTGGAACTACGGCGCGGCGAAGTATCTCCAATACAGCGGCAACACCTACGGCGACAACGTGACGTTTGACGACAACCTCTACTACACGCTGGAAGGAACCAACGTGACGATTGCCACGCGGGTTGTCCCGGCGACCCTGACGGTGAACAACACGCAGCCCTACAACTTCATCGGCGCGGGCGGCATCGATGGTTCCGTGACCCTCGTCAAAACCAATCTGGGCACGCTCTTCATCGGCACCAGCAACAACTACTCCGGCGGCACGATCATCGGCGGCGGCACGCTGGCGATTGCCAGCGACAGCGCCCTGGGCACCAACACCGGGCCCGTAAGCCTGCTGGGTGCGACGCTGGAACTGGACGGAAACCTGGCCAGCGCCCGCACCATCACCCGCACCGCCGGCTCCACCATCGGCGTGGTTTCAAATGTGTCGGCGACCTTGAGTGGCAGCATCGCCGGCACGGGCGACCTGACCCTCAGTTCGCTCCTCAATGGCAATGTGACGCTGAGCGGACCGATTGCGGGTGCGGGTTCGCTGTTCAAAACCGGTGAAGGCGCGGTGACCCTGGCTGCCACCAACCCCATCGTCGGACACGTCTTCGTCAATTCCGGCACGCTGGTGCTCGATACCGGCTTCTGGATCAGCAATTCCACCTGGAACAGCGTCGGCCAGATGGGCACCGACAACGGCACGCTGACCCTCAAGGGTTCAGGCGCCTTCGTCACCTCGTCGGACTTTAACGTGGCCGACGTGGACAGCTCGATCGGCACATTCAACCTCCAGGACACGGCCACCCTTACGGCGAACAACATTTTCATCGCCTCGGCCAACAGCACCGCCTCCACCGCCATCGGCACGGTCAACCAGACCGGCGGCACGGTGACGCAAACGTCCACCACGGCGGGCAACTTCACGATCGGCGGCCGTCGTTCCGACGCCCCGGGCGGTGTGGGCACCTACAATCTGAGCGGCGGCACGGTGCTGGCGGCGGCGGCGGTTCGCATCGGCGGTTACGGCAGCGGCACGGTGAACCAGTCGGGCGGCCTGTTCAGCGCGGCGGCCGGCGGCCTCAACCTCGCCCGCTTTGCCGGCTCCAGCGGCACCTACAACCTGAACGGCGGCACGCTCCAGACGTTTAACGTGGCGTCCAGCGCCGGCACCAATGCCGTCTTCAACTTCAACGGCGGCACGCTCCAGGCGGCCGCCAGCAACCCGGCCTTCTTCGAAGGCTTGTCCCGCGCCAACGTGCGGGATGGCGGGGCCGTCATTGACACCGCCACCTTCAACGTCTCCCTCGCGCAGCCACTGCTGACGAGCGACATCGGTGGGGATTTGGGCACGGGCGGGTTGACGAAACTCGGTGTGGGCGTCCTCACGTTGACCGGGTCCAACGCCTACGCGGGCCCGACCATGGTCAGCCAGGGCACGCTCCTCGTGACGCCGGCGCACCGGATGGCCGCGGGTGCGGTGAACGTGGCCAGCGGGGCGACGTTCGGCGTGACCCTGTCCACCAGCGGGGCGGCGCAGGTGGGCGCTTTGACGCTTGGCAGCGCCAGTGTGGATTCAACCATCGTGGCGTTCAGCCTCCTCACCGGCACCAACCCGGCGAACGCCGTGCTGGAATGCGGCCCGGTGACACTCAACGGCACGAACACGATCAGCGTCTCGGGCCTGCTGAATTCCGGCACCTTCCCGGTGTTGAAATACACGGGCGCGCTGGCCGGCAGCGGCTATCTGAATCCCGTGGCGCGCACGCCGCACGGTTATTCGGGCACCGTGTCAAACGACGTGGCCACCTCGACCATCTACGTGACGGTCAGCGGTTCGGGCGGCATCGTCTGGCAGGGCTACAACGCCGATCCCGGCAAGACCAACCTGTGGGACATCAACACCACCACCAACTGGCTGTCGGGTGTTTCGCCGAGTGATTACGCGGAACTGGCGCCGCCCGGTGACAAGGTCATTTTTGATGACACCGGCAGCGGCGTCGTGATCCTGAGCAATACTGTCAGCCCGGCCAACGTGCTCATCACGAACAGCGCGAAGAGCTACACCTTCCAGGGCCCCGGCCATATCGCGGGCACCACGGGATTGACCAAGACGGGCGCGGGCACCGCGACCGTCAGCTTTGCGGGCAACAGTTACACCGGCCCCACCACCATCAGCGCGGGAGCCCTGGCGGTTGCGGGCGGCAGTGCCATCGGTGATTCCAGTGCGGTCACGCTGGCCAATGTGGCCGGCGCCACCTTGCAGATTACCAACGGTGAAACCGTCGGCTCGCTGTCGGGCGGTGGAACCACGGGCGGCAGCGTCGTCATGCTCAGCGGCAACCTGACCGCGGGCGGCGACAACAGCAGCACGACCTTCGCCGGCCGTCTGAGCGGTGCCGGGGGATTCGTCAAGGCCGGCAACGGCACGATGACCTTGACTGGCGCCAGCAATTCACTGACCGGCATCCTGTCCGTCAACGGTGGCTCCCTGAACATTCCAGCGGGTTCGACGGTGTTCGGCACGGGCCTTTCGTTTGTTGGATACCGGACGGGGAGTGGCAACATGACCGTGGCTGGGAGCAGTCTCACTACCGGCGGCGACCTTGGAGTTGGGTATTCGGATCAGAATGGAACGGCCTACAATGCCGTGGGCACGCTTACGGTTACCAATGCGACTGTCTCGCTGGGCGGCCGGCTCATTGTTGGCCGGGGTAACAACAACCAGAATACCGTCACAGGCACCGTAACCGTCGAAAACGGCGGCACACTCAATTCGGAGGGCGACGTGCTGCTCGGTTTTGCCGGCAATGCCAACCTCGGAAAAGTCGTGGTAAACGGCGGCACGCTGAATCTCGCTTCAACGACCAAACGCTGGCTCATCATGAGCCAGTGGGACACATCGCAGTCCGAAGTTGATGTGAACAGTGGTCAGTTGAACATCAATGCGAACACGGATATCCGGTTCGCCATTTCGGGTAACACCGGAATCAACGTGTTCAACCTCAATGGCGGCGCGGTCACGTTCTTCAGTGACAATCACACGACCGTCGGCGGATCGGGCGTGGTTGACCTGCACCAAGGAAACGGCGGATCCGTTGACAACACCTTCAACCTGAATGGCGGCACGCTGAGCGTGTTCGGCATCCTCACCGCCAACGCCTCGGGCACACGGACGTTCAACTTCAACGGCGGCACGCTGCGCGCGGTGGCCAACAACGCGGCATTCGTGAACCTAGGCTCCGGCAATGCCGCGGCCAATGTGCGGAACGGCGGCGCCATCATCGACACCGCCGGTTTCAACGTGGGCATTCCCCAGGTGCTGCAACACTCGGCCGTTGCGGGCGACAACGACCCGGACGGCGGTCTGACCAAGCTCGGCGCCGGCACCCTGTCGCTGAACGGCCTCAACACCTACACCGGTCCGACGGCGGTCAATGCGGGTTCGCTCGGCGGCACGGGCGTGATCAGCGGTCCGGTCACGATCGGCGCGGCGGGCACCCTGGCGCCTGGCGCGGCCGTGGGCGCCATCGGCACCTTGACGGTGAACAACAACCTGTCCATCGCCGGCAACATTGCTGTGGATGTGAACACGACCAATCCGGCGACGAACGACGTGTGCGTGGTCAGCGGCACGTTGAACAACACAGGCACCGGCACGGTGCAGGTGAACAACCTCGGCCCGGCTCTCGTGACGGGGAACACGTTCAAATTGTTCAGCCAGCCGGTCGTCAACGGCGCGGCGCTGGCCATCTCCGGTGGCGGCTCGGGTGTGCATTGGACGAACAACCTCGCCGTGGACGGCTCCATCCGCGTGTTGTCCGTCTCAACCACGCCGACCACGCCCACGAACCTGACTTACGGGGTGAGCGGCAACGTGTTGACGCTCTCGTGGCCGGCGAGCTACCAGGGCTGGACGCTTCAGGCGCAGACCAATGTGCTCGGGGTCGGCCTCACGACCAACTGGGTGGACGTCGCGGGCAGCCAGGCGCTGACCACGACCAACTTCACCGTGAATCCGACGAATCCGGCGGTGTTCTACCGGCTGAAGCTGACGACGCCGTGATGAACTGATCGGGCTGGGATTGCGGCAATCTGCCGCAATCCCGGCCGCTTCACCGCTGCACTCACGCGCACGCCAAGGCCAGGGGCGTCTTGGGGTTCGCCGGAGGCAGCGGTTTTTTATTGCGAATACAGCTTCATGACGCGCCGCCCCTTCCTCGCAATTTCGCCGTGTTGCCGCGGCCGGACACCTCCTGCTTGCCGCCGCGGCGAGTTCCGGGCATCGCGTGGTCGTGCCGCCGCCTGTCCCGAACGACGTCTTGGCCGCATCGGTTGCCTTCGGCGCAAGCGGAGCCAGCACGAGGTTGGAACCCCATGAATCGTTCGCGAATCCAGCGTCGCATTCTGTGGGGGCTTCTCTCCGTTAGCTTGGTTTCGGCAGGTTTGTTCATTATGCTCTCCGGGCGTGCGCCGTCCGGAACCGCGTCCGAGGGCGCTCCTCAGCCGACGGCGGCGGCGGCGCGTTCCCAGCCGGGCGTGCCGCCTGTGAACCGGCCGCCTGCTCCCGTTGCGGTTGGCGTGTCGAACTACGCCGGTTTTCAAATGCGGCCCTTTCCGGTCGCTCGCGAGAGCGCCAGCTTTCAATGGACGGCCGAAGATGCCATGGACACGAATGTCGTCCGCCAGCTGGCGCACAATGACCGGGAATACCAGCGCATGGTGGAGGAAAACCGCCGCCTCAAACGCCGGCAGCTCGTTTACATCCGGAACACCACGGCTTCAGTGATGGAACAGTCGCGGGCGAGTGGCGAACCCGTCAAACAACTCACGCTGCCCGGCTTCGATGGCCAGGAACTGCCATTTGCGGTCGAGCGTGCGGACGTGGAGTTTTCAAAACAGTCCGGCACGCTCACGGGCCGGCTGGCGAATCGCCCCGGCTCCCTGGTCACGCTGGCCTTCCAGTTTGGCCGCGAGGCGTTCACGGTGGTTTCCCCGGCGGACGGCATCTATTTGCAGGCCTTCCCGCGGGAACCGGGCCAGCTGATCCTCACGAGTTTTGATCCCGAGACGTATCTGGCGTTGCCCGAGGGCGAGCCCATCAAAACCACCAACACTTTCAAGATTGCCCAATGAAACCATTCACATTGAAGCGGACGGTCCGGACCGCCCTGCCCGTCATCGGCGTCGCGCTGGCGCTTCACGGTGGCAACCCGGCCTTCGCTGTTGCCGAGGCAGATTTGCTGGTGGCCTACGATCAGAGCTATTCCTCCTCCGTGGGCGGGCAGGACAACGCGAACGTGCTCACCGCCAACGCCGTGGCGGGTTGCAATGCCATTCACGAGCGCAGCGGCACCGGCGCGAAGGTCCGCATCGTTGGCTATTATCAGGCGGCCCAGAGTCTTTATCAGGCCACGTCCAAGGGCGGATTCGTCAATTGGATGGCGAGTTATGATTCGCACATGACGGACGTGGTGGATGCCGGCAACGCACGCGGCGCGGATTTGGTGACTTGGCTTTGTGTTTCCACCGCAGATGGCGCCGCGGCCGTGGCGCAGCAGCCGGGCCGTTACTCGGCCTTCGACCCGGGCCAGTTTTGGGCCGCGGTCGTGGCGCATGAACTCGGCGGGCACAACTTCGGTTGTGCTCACGAAGGCGGCAAAGGCGATCCCAGCAAGACGGTGATGATGCACAATTATTGCGGGGGCGGCGCCACGCCGCCGTATTTTTTCAGCAACCCGAACATCTGGCTCAATGGGATCCGGCTGCAAGGGGACGGTGGCTGCCTGGGCTGGGTAGCCAATGGGGGCGACAATGCCTACCTCATCAGCACCACCTGTCAGGGTGTTTCGGACAGTTACGGGCGGGTGATTACCGCGCCGAATTTGGACAACGTCGTTCGTCACTGGTCCTTCAACCAGCCCGCCGCGGCCGTCTCGGCGGGCACGACGGTCACCGATTTGGTTTCAGGTGTGGCCATGGCCACCGTTCAGGGCAATGGCGCCGTCTTCAACGGCAGCGGCCTGGTGTTGCCCGGTGGTGCGGCCGGCAGTGGCGCGGCGTATCTGCAATTGCCTGGCGGAATCATCTCGGCCTACACGGATGTCACCATCGAAATTTGGGCCCGGACGATCTCGGCGCAGAACTGGGCGCGGCTGATGGATTTCAACAACGGCACGGCCAACTACATCATGCTCACGGCGTGCAACGGCACGGATTTGAACGCACAGCGCTTCGACTCGGCCAACGGCGGGACCTCCGTCACCCTCGACAGCGGCCTTCCGACGGCGGCCGGCGTGCTGCATCATTACGCGATCACCTACGCGAGCACGGGCGGCAGCAGTGGACGCTGGACCTGGTATCGCGACGGCGATGAGGTGGCCTATCTCGACGTGGGCTACGCGTTGTCGGCCTTGCAGGACGTGAACAACTGGCTGGGCCGCTCGGCCTACGGCTCGGATGCGCTGGCCAACTGCGAGTATGACGAAGTCCGCATCAGCAACGTGGCGATGACCCGCGACCAAATCGCCGCCAACGCGCGGCTCGGCCCGAACCGGGTGAGTGCCGATGCGGTCCTCACCGGCGACGATCCGATTGGCTCGGCTTCGTTCGCTGCGGCCGGGAACTGGAGCGACGGGCTGGCGCCGGGCGCCGGCAAGAGCTATGAGACGTATGGATTCCGGCTCCGCACGCCCGCGGACGGCATTTCGCGATCCTTCGCGGGACAATCCCTGAAGCTCACGGGTGGCGCGCTGACCTGGAAGGGCACCTCCAGCAGCACGATCACCGTCAATGATTTGAGCCTCGGAGGCACCGACGCGGAACTCCTGAACGCCGGTTCCGGGACGTGGACACTGGCCGGAAATCTCAACGTTGCCGCCGACGAGGCGCGGGTGCGCGCTGCCAACGGTCCGGTGAACCTCGCCGCCAACCTGAGCGGCGGCGGCGATCTGCTGCTGGTGAACAACACGGTGACGTTGAGCGGCAACAACACCGCGTTCACCGGAAAAACCATCGTTGGCGACGGACGTTTTAGCGCCATTTCAATCAATTCCGAAGCCCGCCTCGGCGCCAATCCTACCAACTTTGTTGCTGACCAGCTCACGCTCAATCGCGGCATCCTTTACAACACCGGCAATCTGACCCTCTCCAACTCGAACCGCGGCATCCGGGTTGGCGCGAGCGCGGCCCTGTTCAACGTGGCTCCCGGCACGACGCTGACGCTGGCGGTGCCGTTGTCCAGCTCCGCCTCGGGGGATTCGCTGGTCACCGTCCCGCTATATCCCAATCCGGTTTCCGGCCTGCTGATCAAGGAGAACACCGGCACGCTGGTGCTGACGCATCCGAACAATTCGCACGTTGGGGAAATCGACATCAATGGCGGCACCTTCACCGTGGGTGGCGCAGGCCGGCTGAACAATGGCGATCAGGCCATGCCGGTTGTCAACAACGGCACGCTCACCTTCAGCACCACGGCGGATCAAATCGTAAGCGGCGCCATTTCCGGCAGCGGCACGCTGATCAAAAGCAGCACGGGGACGTTGACGCTTTCCGGCGCCAACGCGATGAGCGGCGCCATGCTGGTCAACGGCGGAAAGCTGTTGGTCAATGGCGCCACCACCGGCTCTGGCCCCGTGACAGTGGCAAGCGGCGGAACCCTTGGTGGAACCGGGTCTGTGACCGGGCGGGTGACGGTGCAAGCCGGAGGAACCATTTCGCCGGGCCCGGGCATTGGAACGTTCACCGCAAATGGCAACGTGACCCTTCAGTTGGGCACCACGACCTTCATGGAGATTCGTAAATCTCCGTTCGGTGGCGACCAGGTGGTCGTCGGCGGCACGCTGACGCTGGGCGGGACGCTTCAGGTGACGAACCTGGCAGGCACGCTGGCGTATGGTGATACGTTCACCCTGTTTCAGGCCGGGACAATCAGTGGCAGCTTCTCCGCTTATTCGTTGCCGGCGCTCGCGGCCGGGCTCAAATGGGACACGAATGCCATCCTTTCCGGCGTCATCAGCGTCGGCTCCACGAACGACGTGCCGCCGCTGGTTCCGGCCGGCTTGTCCGCGTCGTGGGTTGCTCCCACGCAGGTGCGGCTGGTTTGGAATGCGGCCTACGGGGCAACGTCCTACAGCATTCAACGCGCCCCCACTGCGGGCGGACCTTACACGATGATCGCGACGGGCGTGACCAGCACGAGCTTCAGCAACGGTGGTCTCGTTCCAGGCACGAGCTATTACTACGTGGTCAGCGCGGTGAACTCGTTTGGGGAAAGCGCCAACAGCGCACCGGCGGCCGCCATCGCCATGGTCACCAAGGCGCTTTGGAATTTTGAGGAGGGAACGGCGGATGCTTACGTGCCTTACAGTCCGGGCACCGCCGGTCAATATGACGGCAGCATCCACGATGTTTCCGGCAGCGGAAATCCGCTCTCCGCGTGGTCGTCGAGCTGGGAATGGTATCGGGCGCAGGTTCCCGCCGCCGTTACCCCACAAACCGGCACGGCCAACACGCTCAGCGTGCAGAACGCAAACAGCTATCCCGCGATGTCCGCCATCGGCACCGCGCTCACCACGTGGAGCCCGGCACAGTGGACGATGGAGGCGGTCATCCGGCCCGACTCGGCCACGAGTGGCTTTCAGACCTTCATCGGCCGGGACAGTCAGGGCGCCTACGCGGGCAATACGGCGTTGTCCACCCTCTATTTCGCCGTGCGTCCTGCCGGCAGTCTGGCCATTCAGTTCACGGATGCGGCAGGGAACAATTGGAACCTGGAATCCGCAGGCAGCGCCGTCGCCTCCGCCAAATGGCAGGCCGTGGCCGCGACCTCCGATGGCCGGACGCTCGCGCTCTATTTGAAGAACGTCACCGACGGCGCGGCCAATTACACGTTGCTTGGCACGCTGGACATCTCGGCCAGCGCCAACCCGGCGCTTGCCACCGGAGCGGGCGATGGTGCGGACTGGGATCCGGGCGTCATCGCCGTCAGCCGCGGTCTCTACAACGGCGGCCATACGGACCGCTTCTTCGGTTATCTGGATGATATTCGCCTGACAACCGGCGTGCTCAATCCGGCGGCGTTTTTGTATAGCTCGCCACCGGCACTCCCGGCGGCGCCGACCGGCCTTGCGGCCAACGTGGGCGCGAACAATCGGATTGATTTGAGCTGGCCGCCCAGCGGTGACGCCACGAGTTACTACGTCAAGCGGGCCACCGTCAGCGGCGGGCCATACACGACCATCGGCAACCCGGTCGGCACCAGCTTCGTGGACAACGGCCTGGTCAACGGCACAGTGTATTACTACACGCTCTCGGCGGTGAATGCGGTTGGCGAAAGCCCGAATGCGGGCGAGACAGCCGTCCGGTTGGTTTCGTTGACGCCGCCAAGCCTCACGCTCACGCCGGACGGCGGCACCAACCTGTTTACGCTGTCCTGGCCGGCGGATCACACGGGCTGGCGGCTGCAAATGCAGACCAATTCGCTGGGGACAAATTGGTTTGACGTCCCCGGCGCGACCGCGACCAACCTGATGACGTTGCCGGTGAATCCAGCCAACGCCAGTGTGTTTTACCGGCTCGTTTACCCGTGACCACGGATGGTTTATTGGATCAAAAGAATGAAAAAATTAGTCCTCAAAATGACAGTCTGCCTGGCGGTTACCTGTGGATGGCAGCCGACGCAAGCAGCCGATACCCTGTCCGGCATGATTGGCGTCGGGACGTGGGCCACGCGGGCTGAGTTCAAAGACATCAAGGTCGTGAAAGGCGGGCAGACGCTCTTTGCCAGCGACTTCTCAAACGGACTGCAAGGTTGGAAGACCGCGCGCGGCCAGTGGGAAGTGGTGGATGGCGCCTTGCGGCAGACGAGCAACGAGGAGGATGCCCGTGCGCTTGTCGGCGATCCTTCGTGGAGCGACTACACGCTCACGCTCAAGGCGCGGAAGCTGGGCGGCAACGAGGGCTTTCTGATTCTGTTCGCGATGCCGAAGGCCGACACCAACGTCAAGTCGTGGTGGAATCTCGGCGGCTGGGGCAACACCCGGCACGCCATCGAATCGCCCGGCATGTTTGCGGAGCCGGTGAACGGCAGCATCGAGACGGGTCGCTGGTATGACATCAAGGTCGAACTGAGCGGCAACATGGTCCGGGCGTATCTCGACAACAAACTGATTCAAACCGCCAGCAAGCCGTCTGACGCAGACGCGCAACGGGAGTTCGGCCATGCGCTTATTCCGGATTTGATTGCCGATCCCAGCGTCGCGGAGTTCAACGGAACATTTTATCTCTACGCCACGACCGATGGCGCGGGCCGGGGATTGGCGACTTCGGGTTTGCCGGTGGTGTGGAAATCAAAAGACTTTCTTAACTGGAGTTTTTCCGGGTCCATTTTCCCGGACAACTTTGATGCGAAATATTGGGCGCCCAGCAAGCCGGTGCTCAAGGATGGCCGCTATTACCTCTTCCCCACGCTCGACAATCGTATCACCGCGGTCGTGGCCGATTCGCCGGAAGGCCCGTTTCGCACGCTGGACGGCAAGGACATCAACAAGACTTCGGGCTGGAAACAGTTTCCGATCAACGTGGGACATCCCATTGACGCGGAAATTTTGCACGACGACGATGGCAGCTATTACATGACTTGGTCGCAGCGTTACATCGCGAAATTGAAGCCAGATTTCTCCGGTTTCGACGGTGAGCCGGTCCCGATTCGCACCAAGCGCGGCGGTTACTCGGAAGGGCCATGCCTGTTCAAACGCAACGGCATTTTCTATTACCTCTACACGCTCGGCGGCAACGAAAACTACCAATACGCCTACATGATGAGCCACAACTCGGTGCTCGGCCCGTGGGAATCGCCGGAGCAGGACATCATCGCCACGACCGACCGGCAAAAGGGAATTTTCGGCCCCGGCCACGGCTGCTTCTTCAATCCCCAAGGCTCGCCGCAATGGTATTTCGTTTATCTCGAATACGGCCGCAGCGGCACGACCCGCCAGGTGATGGCGGACAAAATGAATTTCAACGCCAACGGCACCATTCAGCCGATCACCTTGACCTTGCAAGGTGTGGGCGCGCTGCGGCCCGATCCTGATTATGCCACGCCCAATCTCGCGTTGGGAAAGAGCGCCACGGCTTCGTCAACCTTGCCGGACTTCCGCATTCCGCCCATCTCTGATCCCCTGCTGAACCGGATCGAAACTCACGCTCCCGCCAACGCGCTCGATGGTTCCAACGGCAGCCGCTGGATGGCCGCCGCGAACGACAGCCATGCGTGGTATCAACTGGATTTGGGCGAGGCGCGCGACATCAAGCGCACCGAGCTTTATTTCGTCAAGCCCACCGCCGGCCATGCTTACAAGTTGGAATGCTCGCTCGACGGGAAAACGTGGCAGCCTTACGGCGGGCACGAGGACCTCAAGGTGCAGTCTCCGCATACGGACGCCAAATCCGTGCAAGCCCGTTATCTCAAACTGACCATTCTGCAAGGAACTCCTGGGCTTTGGGAGTTCCGGGTGTATTGATGTTCGGTGTGCTCAAACTTGGTGCGTTATTGTGGCGGAAAATTGAGGCGGAAGAGCGCAGTAAGAATGAAGCCCAATGATGTGTTTGCCAAAGCTTAAAATATCGGCCTGCCTGACGTTTGTGCTGTTCGCCGCCGAGATTCTGCATGCTCAAGATCGCACGGTGCTTTTCAGCCCGACCGATGCGGGCGTATCCAAGCCGGCCAACTGGGGCTTGGACACGGCCTGGTATGACGAAAACAATGTTCGTCGCGGCGGCATTTTCATGGGGACGAACAACGTGGATATCGTTCGCATTTCTTTTACCACCACCAATGCTTTGGTGGCCGGGCAGCTTGGCGCGGCGCAGCTTTATTTCCTCACCAACCGGCTGACCTGGGTGGACCGGTGGGCCAACCCATTCACGACGGTTTGCATCAATGAAGATTCGCCCACGATTGACCCGTGGTATTACGACGGCAGCGTGGTGAATTCCACGAACTGGGCCGCGAACATCGTCGCGCACGCCATGCGGGCAAAGGAATGGGGCCGGACGGTTG
>DASTWL010000037.1 GCA_035765895.1 Verrucomicrobiia bacterium
CGCCGCCAGCAGAGCCGTCAAGAGTAGAAATCGTTTCATGGGCCGACGATAGGAATGCCAACCGTGGCGCGCAAGCGGGAAGCGGTCACCCGGCGGGCGCAATGTAAAGTTCGTCGCCGTCGAGGTGGCGGAGGATCAATTCCACCGTGCGATGCATCGCGCCCTGGTTCTCTTCCACGACCTGGAGCGCATTGCGGCCCAGTTCGTCACGCCGCGCCTCGCTGCTCAGGAGCGTGCTCAACGCCTGTTCCAATTCGGCCGCGTCCCGGACCTGCCATGCGCCGTCGCGCGCCAAAAACTGCCGGACCACATCGGCGAAATTCTGCATGTTGGGCCCGAACACCATGGGCTTGCCCAGCGCCGCCGGTTCGATGGGATTCTGGCCCCCTTCGGCGGTCAGGCTCTTGCCCACAAAGATGATCTCGGCGGGCTCGTAAAAATGACGCAGTTCGCCCGTGGTGTTGACGAGCAGGCAATCGAGCGTGTTTTCCGCGTATTGCGTGTCCGCCTTCACTTCGCTGCGGTAGGCAAACCGCACGCCGCGCGCCGCCAGCTCGCGCCCCACGTCGCGGCAGCGTTCAAAATGGCGCGGCACCAAAATCAGAAACAAGTCGGGATGTTGCTTTTTCAGGCGCAGGAAAATGTCGCTGAGAATCCCCTCTTCGCCCGCGTGGGTGCTGCCGGCCACCAGCAGCCGCGCCGAAGCCGGCACGCCAAACTGCCGCAGCAGTTCGGGCACATCCAGCCGCCGCCGGTCGGGCAACCGCGCCGCGTCAAACTTCAGGCTGCCGACCACCTCAACCGCTCCGGGACGACAGCCCAGTTCTCGCAGGGTGGCCGCGTCTGTCTCGGTCTGCGCGCCCACAGCGGTGAACGCGCCGAACAAGTCGCGAAACAAAAAGCCAAACCGCTTGTAACGGGGTCCGGAACGCGGTGAAACCCGGGCGTTTACAAGGAAAAGCGGCGTCCCGCGGTCCCGCAAACGCCAGATAAAATTCGGCCAGATTTCCGCCTCCACCAGAATCACGGCATCCGGTCCGACAGTGGCCAGCGCCCGGCCCACGTATTTGCGGCGGTCAATCGGGTAATAAATTTTGCCCACGTGGGCCGGCAGGGTTTCCTGCAACCGCGCCATGCCCGTGGTGGTGGTGGTCGAGACGACCATCTTGACGTTGGGCAGCCGCGGCTCAAGGGCCCGGATGAGTTGGGTGCAGATGTTCACCTCACCCACGCTCACCGCATGCAGCCAGATGACATGCCGGTTGGACAGGCTTTGCTTGAGCTTGGCATCGAACCGGCCAAAACGCTGCCCAAAACCGGCCTGCCAGTTGCCCCGCCGCCACATCCGCAAAAAGTAATAAGGTGACGACAGCCAGAAAAATACGACGAAAAGAATGTTGTAAACCGTGCGCACTCGCGTTCCCTGTTTGTGTGCACCAAGTCTGCGGATTGGCGCACGCGTGAAAAGCCAAAAACACCGCACACCGCGGTTCACGCGCCGCGCGCCGAGCAAATCCCCTGCGTGAGCGCGTCAATTGGGGACCGCGCCGTGATGCCGGAAGAAAATCGCCCAAACAATCAAGAGCATGGGCAGCATGACCGGCAGGGTGAATTTGAAGACGTAGCCGAGAAAACCGGGCGTGCGCACCTTTTGGTGGTCCGCAATGGCCTTGACCATGAAGTTCGGGCCGTTGCCGATGTAGGTGTTTGCGCCAAAGAAAACCGACCCCACGCTGATGGCCACCAGCAGGCCGGCAAAACCCGGCGTGCCAGTCATGGCGTTGACTTGCGCCGGATGGGCCACCGCCTCGCCCGCCGCCGCGCTCAAAAAGCTCAGATACGTTGGCGCGTTGTCCAGCACGCTCGAAAGCGTGCCGCTGCCCCAATAAAACAGCGTGGGCGAAAATCCACCCAGCTTGTCCGCGTAGTGCGCGGCATTGGCCTGCAGCCAGTCCAGCGCCGGCATCATGGTGGAAAAAATCCCCACAAACAAAATGGCCACCTCCTTGATGGGATGAAATGTGAAGTGATTTGCCTCGTGGACCGGTTTGCGGGTGGTGAACCAGGATCCAACGGCCGCGGCCACCATGAGCAGCTCCCGCAAAAAGATCGGATGATTCACAAACACCGCGGCCAGAATCAGCCCGAGAAAGAACAGGTTGTGCAGCCCTTGGAATTTGAACTCGTCGCGCGGCGCGGCAATCAGATCCCGCACTGCCTTCGGCGCCCGCCGGTAGTTGAAACTGTCCACCATGTAAAACATGACCAGCAACACGCCCAATGCCGTCGCCCACATCGGCCAGCAATGCTCCAGCACCCACAGAAAGGGCACGCCTTTGAGATAACCGAGAAAGAGCGGCGGATCACCAATCGGCGTCAGACATCCGCCCACGTTGGACACCACAAATATGAAGAACACGATGTGGTGCGCCGTGATGCGGTATTTGTTCATCCGAATCCATGGCCGAATCAGCAGCATCGAAGCCCCGGTGGTGCCGAGCAGATTGGCCACCACGGCACCGATCATCAGAAAAAGCACATTTTCCAGGGGCGTGGCTTCGCCCTTGACGGTCATGTGAATTCCGCCCGAAACGACAAACAGCGAGCCAATCAGGATGATGAAGCTGGCATACTCATGCGCCACGTGCAGCGCGCGCTCGCCGGCGTGCAACCCCAGCAGATAATACGCGAGTGTGATGGCCCCAAGGCCGAGCGCGACCTTGGCGTAGTGTTTGCCCCACCAGTCGCCGTTGATCAAGGGGCCCAGAGCAATGGCTCCGAGCAACAGGGCAAAGGGCAAAATCATCCACGGATTCGGCTGCAGCAAATGCTCCTCCATGGGCCGCGAAGCTAGGAGAGGTGCCCAGTTGGGTCAATTTGAATTGCACCCACATGGATTCAACGCACGAAAACGTGTCCCCTCCCCGGCATGGAAGGCAGCTTCAAGGCAGGAGCCGACGATGAGCCGGCCTGCCTTTCGGCTCCCTTCCCTGCTCACGGGGAGGGGGGAAATCCGCGCACTGAAACCCGCGCCACCCGCCGGTGTTAATGCGGCTCGACGACGCGTCCGGGCGACGAACAACCTTCTGCAAACGCGAGCCACCGGGTTCGCATCTGGAGGTGACTGCCCGTCAAGGACGGCCATCGAGGATTTTTTCCAAAGGCGTTCATGCGGCCATCAGTTCACGGGTTGCCGTGCGAATGGTGGCCTGCCGCCTGGCGCGAGCGACCGCCGCCCGCACCTTCTCCTCGAACAGGACGGGGAAGACGAGCAGCGGGAAGTTGGTCGCCCAAGCCAGACCGGCCGCCTCGTTGGCTGCCCGGCGCAATTCGCCGGCATAAGGCACTGTTGCGGCATCGATCAACCGCTCCCGCAACAACCTGGCGTTAAGCCGTTCAAATTCGTCCTCCAACACCGCCCGGAACGGCACTGGCGGCACGGGTTTCACCTCGAACCGGGTTTCCGGTCCGAATTCGGTTGGCACTCTGTTTTGATTCATGTTTTTCCTTTTTCGTCATGGACACCTCGGTTGAGGCATCGCTTAAACAAAAAACCCGCGATTGTTTCTCAATCGCGGGTTTTCTGTGAAATCTTGGTTGCTTCGCTTTAAGAACTCATCGGCACTCCACCAGAAAACCCGCATCCGCGCTGCCAGGCGGACGACATGAGCGTCGCGCCATGGATGCGCACGGAGCATTTGGTTGTCTGGACGTTGTTAGTCATACCTAACTGCGCGAATTAGACACCACCGCCGGCCGGTTGTCAATGTTGGCCTGGCCGCCCATTTTTCGTGTTTTTCCCGCCGGGCGGAGTTCAAATAGCCGGCGCAAACATGAGCAAAATTGTCGGCATCGATCTGGGCACCACCAACTCGCTGGTCGCCACCGTGGATTCGGGCATCCCGCTGGTCATCGCGGATGCGGCCGGACGGCGTCTGACGCCGTCGGTGATCCACCTGCCCCACGCAACGGCCCAGCCGGTGGTTGGACAAGCGGCCTTCCGGGCCCGGGCTATTCACCCGGAAACCACGGTGTATTCCATCAAACGCTTCATGGGGCGCCGCGGCACGGACATCTCGCGCGACGAACTGGCCGTGGCTTACGCGGTCGAAAGCGCCGAAGCCGGCCCCGTGCGCGTCAACCTGCACGGCCGCGCGTGGACGCCGGAAGAATTGTCCGCCCAAATTCTTTTGAAACTCAAGGCAGACGCGGAGGCGTGGTTCGGGGAAACCGTTTCCCGCGCGGTCATCACCGTGCCCGCCTATTTCAATGACGCCCAACGCAACGCCACCAAACGCGCCGGCGAACTGGCCGGGTTCACCGTGGAGCGCATTGTGAACGAACCCACCGCCGCCGCGCTCGCCTACGGTTTGGACAAACTCAAGGAGAAGGCCAAAATCGCCGTGTATGACCTGGGCGGCGGCACTTTCGACCTTTCCATTCTCGAGTTGAACCAAGGCGTGTTCCAGGTGCTTGCCACGAACGGCAACACCTGCCTCGGCGGCGATGACATCGACCGCGCTTTGACGAACCACCTCATGACGAAAGTGGCCGCCGCGGGCGGACCCCAGTTTGACCCGGCGCTGGCGGCCACTCACAGCCCATCCCAACTCGGCATTCTTGCGCGTCTCCGCGAAGCCGCCGAGACGGCCAAGATCAGGCTTTCGACAGAAACGGAAACCGACATTGCCCTGCCCTTCCTGACGCCGGATTTCAACTTCAGCCACCGGCTCACCCGTGCCGAACTCGAACGCGTGGCCCGGCCCATCGTGGACCGCACCCGCGGCCATTGTCAGCGTGCGCTGGCCGACGCAAAATTGGAGCCGAAGGATCTCGACCAGGTCATCCTCGTTGGCGGCCAGACGCGGATGCCCCTGGTGCGTCAACTCGCGGCCGAATGGTTCGGCTGCGCCGAATTCGCGGAAACACGCGGCGACCTCCGGCTCGGCACCGACCACCACAAAATCCCCGGCCCGCTGCTCAACACGAGCGTCAACCCGGACGAGGCCGTCGCGCTCGGCGCCGCCATCCAGGCGGCCATCCTGTCCGGCGAATTTCGCAATGTGCTGCTGCTCGACGTCACCCCACTCTCGCTGGGGCTCGAAACGTTTGGCGGCCTGATGAACGTGATCATTCCGCGCAACACAACCATTCCGGTAAAGGCCGGGGAAATGTTCACCACCGCCGTGGACAATCAGCGCGACATGTTGATTCACGTGCTGCAGGGCGAACGCGAACGCGCCAAGGACAACTGGAGCCTCGGCCGGTTCACCCTGGAATTTGAAACCGCACCGCGCGGCGTGCCCCGCGTCGGCGTGCAGTTTGAAATCGATGCCAATGGCATCCTGCATGTGCTCGCGCGCGACACCAAAACGGGCCATGAAAAAATTGTCGAAATGAAGTCGGCCGTCGATGTGGACGACGAGGCCGTGACCCGCATGGTCGAGGAATCGGTCGAGCACGCCTTCACCGATCTGGCGACCCGCCGCTGGATTGAGGCGAAGCTGAAGGCCAACGAACTGCACAACGCCACGCGCAAAGGCCTGGCGGATTGCCGCGCGGAACTGGAGGCGGGCTACGTGGAGCAGGTGGAAGCGGCTCTACGCGCCGTGGAAACCGCGCTTGCCACCGAAAGCACGGAGACCGGCGCGGGTGACGTCAAGCAGTTGCAGGCCGCCTGCGCCGCGCTTGATGAAGCCACGAAGCTCCTGGCGGAATTGCTCATGGACCGCGTGACCGAGGCGTTGTTGAAGCAACGCGGATTGCTGTAATCAGGGAGCATGGTGGGCGCGACAGGGGTCGAACCTGCACGGATTGCTCCACAGGATCCTAAGTCCTGCGTGTCTGCCAATTCCACCACGCGCCCAGCCCGCGAATTCTGCCCCACCGGTCTGCCGTGTAAACACCTTTTCCCGTGAGGCAAGGGCTCAGGCTCATAAAAAAAGAGGAGGAGCCAAGCTCCTCCTCCGGTCAAACGCCACAAGTCACCAATATCACTTGCCGCGACCGCTGCCGCGGTCGTGCGGGACAACCACATCCACCGATTTGAGCTGGGAGACATTGCCCGCCGCATCCGTTGCCTGCACCGTGATGGTGTAGGTGCGCGGCCCCGTGATGCCGGAACGCTCGGCCCGCAGGCTCACGGTGTGATCGTCGATAATCGCCCAATCCGGCGAGGTGTTGCCGCTGCCGTTCGCGTTGACGCCTTCGCTGCTGGTCACGCCAACCACCTTCCACGTGGTGTCGCCGCAAATGTCGGTCACCCACGCGGACAACTGGACGGTCACCATTTTGTGATTGGGCGGCCACAGCACATCGGGATTGGCCGTGACCTTGGTGATCACTGGCGGAATGGTGTCCACCACAATCACGGTCGTGCTGCAATCCGAGGTGTTGCCGGCCGAGTCGGTGGCCGTCACTGTGATGGCATTGGTGCCCAGCGGGTATTCTGCCGTGAAACTGGAGTTCACCGGAACCGTGGTGGTGCCGGCAGCCAGTTCGTTGGTTTGCAATCCCACGCCGTTGACCGACCACACGACGGCGAGCGCGTCACCATTGGGGTCGGACACTTTGGCGGAGAGCGTTGTTGCACCGCCGCACTCCACCGTGGCGGGATCGGGGCAGGAAACAACGGGCGCCTGATTCAACTGCGGAATCAGTTGGGCGCGGATTTCACCGCCGGGATAATTGGTGGTGTGAATGTTGATGTAATCCAGCCCCGCGAGCAGGCCGGCCACTTCATTCGTGGGAATGGGAACCTTGCCGTAAATAATGCCGCCCACCGCGTCCGGCCCCTGCGTGAACAGGTAAGGTTGCAGGCCGACGATCACGGGACCATTCGTGCCGGGGCCGGCCGGGCCATGGATGTGCAGCGCCGTGATGGGCGCGCTCAGATCGGTGAAGCCCGCCGCGGCGCCAAATCCGACGGCAACCGTCAGTTCCAGGCTGTTCGTATCAAAACTGATGCCAGCCGAAATCTCGTTGCCGCTGGCGGTGCTGTTGGTCGCCGGTGGCACCTGGTTGAGTGGACTCAATCCCACGGCCGCATCGGTGCCGGCCGGCGAAAGATCGAATGGGATGACGCCCGCCTGAACGGCGGCGGCCAGAACGCATGAAGACATGATGCTGACGAGTTTTTTCATAAGTTTCGAATGGTTGAATGCCGACTCCTGTGAACCATCAAAGTCAGGACGTATTATTTAAGCACACAATGCCGGACCGCTCAACAGGGTCGGTGCCCGAAATGATACGGACCACGCCTAGGGACGCAGGTGAACGATGGTCGCCCCCCACCCGCCCGACTGCCCGCCGGCCAGATGATACTCGGCCACGTTGGGGTGGCCCGCCAACGCCGCATGCACGGTGCGTCGCAAATTGCCGATGCCTTTGCCGTGAACCAGGCGCACGCGCAAAATCCCCCGGCCGCGGCAGGCGGCCAGATACTCCGTCACCACGTCCTTGACGTCTTGGGGCCGGAAGGTGTGCAGGTCGAGCATCCCATCCACGGGCAGCGGCACCGGTTCATCCGCATTTTCCATGTCAGAATGATAATCCCAACCGGCTTCCGGCGGCAAAAACTCTGGCTTGGTCCGGGGCCGTGCGCTTTACTGCGCGGACAATCCCAAGCATGAAGAAGTTTTTGTCGTTTCTCGCCTGGCTGGCCGTGGCCGTTTTGGGCGCATGGGCTTACTTCACCCTGGCCCTCAATCGTCATGAGCCGATCAATTCCGGGTTCGTGTTGCTGGCGGCCTTGTGTTCCTACGCCATCGGCTACCGGTTTTATTCCAAGTGGATTGCCGCCCGCGTGCTCGTGCTCGATGACCGCCGGGCGACGCCCTGCGAAGTGCATGACGACGGCAAGGACTTCGTGAAAACGAACAAATGGATTGTCTTCGGCCACCATTTCGCCGCGATCTCCGGCCCCGGACCACTGGTGGGACCGGTGCTGGCCGCACAGTTCGGCTATCTGCCCGGCACCTTGTGGATTTTGATCGGCGTCGTGCTGGGCGGCGCCGTGCAGGATTTCGTCATCCTGTTTGCCTCCATGCGGCGCAACGGCAAATCGCTCGGACAAATGGTGCGGGAGGAACTGAGCAGTGTTGCGGGCCTGTTCGCGCTCATTTCCATCCTCGCCATTCTCACAATTCTCCTGGCCGTGCTGGCGCTGGTGGTCGTGAAGGCGCTGGCGGACAGCCCGTGGGGCGTGTTCACCGTGGCCGCCACGGTTCCGATCGCCATGTTCATGGGCGGTTACCTGCGCTGGTTGCGGGCGGGCAAGGTGCTCGAAGCCTCCGTGCTGGGCGTTACGCTGCTGTTGCTGGCCGTGTGGGGGGGCAAACTCGTGCATCAAAGCCCGGACTGGTCGCACACGTTCAGCCTGTCCAGCCTGCGCCTGGCCTGGATCATCATCGCCTACGGACTGGCGGCGAGCGTGCTGCCCGTATGGCTGCTGCTGGCGCCGCGCGATTACCTGAGCACGTTCATGAAGCTCGGCACCATCGTCGCGCTGGCAATCGGGATTTTCTTCACACTGCCGGAACTGAAGATGCCCGCGCTCAGCCGGTTTGCCGACGGCAACGGGCTGGTGTTCGCGGGCAAGATTTTCCCCTTTTGCTTCATCACCATCGCCTGCGGAGCGATCAGCGGCTTCCACACCCTGATCGCCAGCGGCACGACGCCCAAGCTGATCACGCGCGAGAGTTATGCGCGACCCGTCGGTTACGGGGCGATGTTGCTGGAATCCTTGGTGGCCATCATGGCGCTGATCGCCGCATGCACACTTGATCCGGGTGTTTACCTGAGCATGAACGTCAAGGGTGAAGCCGCGGTCACCGCCGCCAAGGTCACGGCGCTTGGTTTTCCAGTGCAGGTGGAGCACATGCAGACGCTGGCACAGGAGGTCGGCGAAAAGACCCTGTTCGGGCGGACGGGCGGCGCCGCCACCCTGGCTGTCGGCATGGCGAACATTTTCGGCCAGGTCACGCGCGGCCGGTGGGTTGATCTCTGGTATCATTTCGCGATCATGTTCGAGGCGCTGTTCATTCTGACCACCATCGACGCCGGCACGCGGGTGGCACGCTACATTTTGCAGGACTTTCTCGGCAGCCTGTGGCGGCCGCTGGGGGACACGCGCAAACTCGGCCCCAACCTGCTCGCCAGCGGGCTCATGGTTTCCGCGTGGGGTTGTTTTCTGATTCAAGGCGTGCGCGACCCGCTGGGCGGCATCAACTCACTGTGGCCGCTGTTTGGGATCGCCAACCAAATGCTCGCCGCCATCGCCCTGTGTCTCGGCACGACGATCATTCTCAAGACCCGGCTGGCAAACCGCAGCGCCACGCTCTGGCCCGCCTTGCTGACGTTCCTGCCGCTGGTGTGGCTGGTAAGTGTGACCTTCACCGCCGGCGCCCAAAAAATCTGGCACCCCAACGAGCACATCGGCTTTCTGGCCAACGCCGCCCACTTCGAGACCGGGCTCAAAGCGCTCGACGCCGCGCCGCCAACCGACCCGCAACAACTCGCGCAGGCGAATGCCGACCGCGTCAACTGGCCGCGCCAGATCCGCAACGATTACATCGACGCGGCGGTGGCAGGGAGTTTTCTGCTGCTCGTGTCGGCCATCATCGCGTTGAGCCTGCACGAGTGGTGGTGGTTGCTGGCCCGGCGCAAACCGGCGCACTTGCATGAGAGTGAAGCGGTCTGGCTGCCGGATTACGCAGTGAAGGAAGGCGGCCCCAATCTGCGCACCGCGGCCGGCACCGCGGCGTTGGCGCTGGGTCTGGCCAAGGAGCTCTCCGGCGAAGCCGCCATCGCCCGGGCCCGCCACGCCGAGACGGTCTGTGCGGCATGTCATCAGCCCGCGACCGACCAAGCCGCCACCAAGACCGAAGCCGACCGCTACGTGGAAATGACCGAACGCCGTTTCAACGGCGTTACGCGCTGTTGCTGACGCTATCGGCCGATCACGGGCCGGTTACGCGGCGCACCGGTGGCGCCTCGTCACTGGCCGCCCGCGGCAGCTTTTCCGGCGGAACTTCAATTCGCCGCCAGAGCAGCCAGGCGCCCACGCCCGCCACCGCCCCGCCCAGGTGAGCAAGCGACGAAACCTGGCTGAAGCCCCGCACCTGTTGCATGGCCCCCAGCAACTGGAGTCCGATCCAAACCGCAAAACCGCCCCACGCCGGAAAGGTGAACCAGCCGGATCGCCACGTGTAGCGCAACCAATAACGCATTCCGAGCCGTGCCTGCGGAAAGCGAAAGGCGTAAAATGCCAGCAGGCCGGAAATGCCACCGCTCGCACCAACGCATGGCAACGTCGAGCGCGGATCGCCCATGACGTGCAGCCAGTTGCCGCACAAGGTTGCCGCCAACACCAGTGCCAGCCAGCGCCAACGGCCGAGGTAATCTTCCACGTTGTCACCGAAAACCACGAGGAAGTAGAGATTGCTGAGCAGGTGCCAGACGCCGCCGTGCAAAAAGAAGGACGTAAGCAGCGTGAGCCCGCCCAGGCGCCAGACCTCCGCCGGCACGAGGGCGAAATGCTCCAGCACACCCGGCTCGACAAAAGCAAGGAGACTCACCAAGGCCACCAGCAAGGCCACCGCCCTGGTGCACCACGGAATCTTCGGAGACAACTCCTGCTCGGTCTCGACGGGCAGTCCCAGCAGTGCCGGGACGTTGCGCAGATCATCCCAGTCCGGCCCGGCCTCCGTCTGCTCCTTTGCCATGCGCTCCACTTCCGCGATGGCGAGCGCCTGCCGGGCCGCCGGCGGCAACGGGTCCACCGCAACCGGTTTCGGCGGCAGGGGCGGCAGCGTTTCGAATTCCTGCGCGTCAAACCACACAAACTGACAGGTTCGGCAGACATCCAAAACCAGCGTCTGACCGCGCGCAGGCAGGGAAATTTGCAGCATGCGCGACCGGCAGGACGGACAGGAACGAACTCGTGGGAGCCGCTGATCAAACGTCCGCAACCACAACTCGCGCATCGTGTCTGCGTTCACCAAGTGGCGCAGGAGGGAGACGGTTGCCGCGCGCCCTTGACAGCGCGAACAAACCCAGAAAATTCCTGCTGCAGTCTGATTACGAGTCAGGCCTTCACCGCAAGCGGGACAGGTGAACATGGCCGCACAAGCCCAAGTTAACGCCGTGGCGCGGGTGCCGGCACGGCCAGCCGGTCTCCGGAGTGATTCGAGGCGGGCTGATAAACGGCCGGCTTGAGGCCGGACAGCGGGTCGGCGTTCCGTTGCCGCTGCCAGAACAACACCACGATCAAAACGATGATCCCGACCACCAACACACCCGCCAGCATGGCCGCCTTGCGCCAGTCAATCTTGGAAAGCTGAAGCGTGAGAAAGTCCACCACCGTCCGTGGCTGATCGGTCAACGGCGGCGGCTCGGAAAACTTGTCGGTGCGGCCCAGTTCCGCCTCCAGCGCGGCCATCACCTGGGGCACGTCGAGTTTTAAAATGCGGGCGTAGGTCCGGACGAAACCCTTGATGTAAACCGGCGCGGAAAAGACATCGTAGTTGCCCTCCTCGATGGCCCGGATGTGGTCACCCCGCACATTGGTGATCTCCGCAATCTGATTGATTGTGAGGTGCTGGGCTTCGCGCGCAGAATGGAGTTGTTCGCCAACAGAGGCCATTCGTTACAAACTGCGGATTTGCGCCGCTGTTGGCAACTGCGGAAACGTCATGCGGGCAGGGGTTCCAGCTCGACGGGCTTGGGCCCGCCCAGCTTCGCCCGTGATTTGGCGCGCGCCACGCCGCTGGAAAAGGCGAGATACAAAAACGCGAGGATGTTGGTCCCCGGCAGGATCAACAGCACGGTGGTTAAAAAGCCCTTGCCGCGCGCTTGAACGATTTTCACGCACCAAAGAATCTGCGCAATGAAGTTCACCACGGGCACAAACCACGCGACAAACCACCAACCGGACATGCCGGCCGCGCGCACCATCGGAATGACTTGCAGCACGGGCAGCCAAATTAACGGGCCCGGATTCGTGCCTGCCTTTTTGCAAATCTGCATCGCGCAGAAGCTGAAAAAGAGATGAAACACCGCCAGCCCCGCCAGCACGGACAAAACCAACGTCCGGGTCAAAGGCGGCAACGTGACCCCGGGGGGCAGATGATTCTTTACAGCCGATGGCAATTCCACGGCCATCGTGCCGTCTTCCTTGAACAACTGCGCCACCGGATTCGCATTTTTGCCCGCGACGTCGGGGTTCATGTCGTCCGGCACGTCCACTCCCAACGCCTTCAGCGTGGCCGCATCCAGATCGTGAATTTTCACGTCGGCGACGCCCCGGGAGTGTTGGATGAACAGGTGCGTCGGGGTGTGACTGATGAGTGTCACATTATTGTATGTTTCTGTCCTGGTTTTGAGCACCGGCAAAGAGGCATCGCACCGGCCAAAAGTCGTTGTCAGCAGAAGCACCAGCAAACTGGCGCCCCAATGAAGCAATCGGAAGTATTTCATGGCTCGTGCGTTTTTTCTTCTGGCGGATGGTCAAGCAAGTCCCAAACCAACCGCACAAACCACAAATATCTGCGTCACCCGGGCGCCAGCCCCTGGTCGCCCGCCGACGCCTTGCCATCAAGCCCCGTGCCGTCCAGGTCCAGCAGAATATCCCGGGGTTCCGCGCCCTTGCTCGGACCGACGATGCCGCGCTGCTCCAGCTCGTCCATGATGCGGGCGGCACGGGTGTAGCCCAGCCGCAGGCGCCGTTGCAGCAGCGAAACGCTTGCCTTCTGCTCGCTGCGGATGACTTCGATGCACTGTTGAATCAAATCCTCGTCCTCGTTGCTGGCGCCCTCCTCCACCTCGAAGGAGCTGACCGGCTTCTGCAACTGCTGATGAATCTCCTGGTCAAACGACGGTTTGCCCTGCCGCGCGATGAAGTCCACCACGCTCTGCAATTCCTGGTCGGTGATGAGCGCGCCCTGCGCGCGGATGAGCTTGGCGGAGCCCGGCGGGAGGTAAAGCATGTCGCCCTTGCCCAGCAGCTTGTCGGCGCCCATGGCGTCCAAGATCGTCCGCGAATCCACCCGGCTGGCCACTTGAAAGGCGATGCGCGCCGGGATGTTCGCCTTGATGACGCCGGTAATCACATCCACGGACGGACGCTGCGTGGCGACAATGCAGTGAATGCCCGCCGCCCGGGCCATTTGCGTGATGCGGGCGATGGCCATTTCCACGTCCGCCGGCGCCACCAGCATCAAATCCGCCAGCTCGTCAATGATGCAGACGATGTAGCTCAACCGCTCGGGGATGACGATGTCCTCTTCGCGCGGGACGACAATTTCCTCGTCCACCTCGACAGCGAAGCCCTCTGCCCCCGCCTCCACCTTCTCCTTCTTCTGCGTCAGCGGCAGCTCCAGTTCCTGCTCCGGCAACGGCTTGTTCTTGGGCCGTGAATTGAACGAGGCAATATTGCGGACGCCCACGCGCGCGAAAATCTTGTAGCGCTTTTCCATCTCGTTGACGACCCAGCGCAGGGCGAGGATCACCTTCTTCGGATCCGTCACCACCGGAACCACGAGATGCGGCAGGGTGTTGTAGTGCTGCAATTCGACGACCTTGGGATCAATCATCACGAAGCGCAACTGGTCCGGGGAAAACCGATAGAGCAGCGACGCGATGATGGAATTGATGCAAACCGACTTGCCCGAACCCGTGCTGCCAGCAATCAGCAGGTGCGGCATTTCCGCCAGGTCCGCAATGATCGGATGCCCATAAACATCCTTGCCGAGCGCGACGGGAATTTTGGCCTTGGTCAGCCGCCATTCGTCCGACTCGAGCAAATCACGCATGATCACCTTGGTCTTGACCGGGTTGGGCACTTCGATGCCGACCGTGTTCTTGCCCGGAATCGGCGCCAGGATGTGAATGCGCTCCGCCTTGAGCGCCGCGGCAATGTTGCTGCTGAAGCCGTTGATCTTGTCGAGCTTCACGCCTGGTGCGGGATGCAATTCATAGCGCGTGATCGTCGGTCCCTTGGTGATGTTGCCCACCTCGACCGGGATGTTAAACTGCCCGAGCGTCTGCTTCATCAGGTTCGCGTTGGCCAGCAGCTCCTCCTTGGATTCCGTGGGCTTCAGGCTCAGGTCGGCATGCTGCAAAAAGTCCAGTGGTGGCAGCGTGTAATTCCCAATCATCGGCACCGAAGCCACGGTCATGGGCCGTTTCTTCTTTGGTTGCGGCCGCGGTTTCGGAACGGTGGAATCGGTCACCACCGGCGCCGGCGGCTTGGGAGCTTCTTGCTCCGCAGCCAGCTCATTGGCGGTGGCGGGTTCGGAGGCGGCATCGGCATCAGCCGCTCCAGTCGGCTTTGCCGGCACTTCGGCGGCATCGCCCAAAATGTCCTTCGCCGTCGCGGCGCCTTTTTTGGGCGGCACCACCACAACCACTTCTTCGGCCGGTTCATCCGGCTCGGCGGGTTCCGGTTTCCGGGCCTCATCGGGCGCAACCGACTTGCGGAAACGCGGCCCCTTCTGCGGCACACTGAGGTCGCGCACCTGCGGCGGCGGCACCGGTTGCAGATCGGCGCCCACAGCCACGCCACTTTGCTCGACCGCCTTCTTGAGTTGTTCCTCCTGCTTGCGCAATTCCCGGGCGCGCTTCTCCAGCACCGCCTCTTCCGGGCTGGCGGCAACCGCTTCGCCCCGGGCCGTCACCAGCCGGCGCACCCAGGCGCCCAGTTGGAAGTTCGTCAGAAACAGCAGGCTGATGAAGTAGAGCAGCAGATAGATGATCGGCGCTCCCACCGGTCCCACCATCCAAAAGCCGTAATCGTAAAGCGCCCGCCCGATCAATCCGCCGGCACTGGGCGCGTTAAGATTCACACGCAGCCGGCTCATCAGCGACCACCCGTCCATCTGATGAAACAAACCCATGAGTGAAACCATCATGACAATGGTCCACAGCCAGCGCCGCCGCAGGTAGGCGAACATTTCGAAGAAGCAGCCAAGCCCGAGAAACAAGAGGACGAACGGCAGCAGGTAGCCGGAAACACCGAACACAAAAAACGCCGCGTAGGCCAGGTGCGCCCCCAACGGACCAATCGCGTTTTGAACGGGCTGTTTCTGCGAGGAAACGGCGTTCGAGGCAATGTCGTGCCAGTCGTAGGAAAACAGGGCCACCAGCAGCAACGCGGCAGCGCCCAGCAGGACAATGCCCACCACGTCGTTGAAACCGTGGTGGGACTGCGTCTGGGTGTTTGACTTGCGAGCCATGAAGCGAAGCTAAAACCCCGTGTCCGCCGTTGGAAGTTCAAAGTGGCGGACAACGCACACGCCCGCGCGATTTTCGCAACCCGGCTCAGCCCGCGGGTGTGCGCGCATCGCGCAGGAATTCGACGTGGTCATCAAGCATCAACCGGTTCCGGCCACCGGCATGCGCCGTGCGCCCCCGCAAATCCGCCGGCACGCTGGGAATCGTGTTCGGAAAATACACATCCACCGTCAATTCCACATCCGACGGACCGCCCGGCGAACCGGTGGTGGGATTGCCCGCCGCGCGCAAGGAGGTGACGCAATCCTCTTCCGTGCGGCCCCAGAAATCGTCCAACGGCACGGGATCATCCGTTCGGTCAAACCGCCACATCCAGTAGCGCACCACGGGTGCGTTGGTCGCCGTGCCCGCTGCCTGGCTCGCCTGGGCCACGTTTGCCCAAGCCGGGCTTTGCGCCGCGGGACAGCTCCAAATC
>DASTWL010000038.1 GCA_035765895.1 Verrucomicrobiia bacterium
GATCTGCGCACTTACCGGCGGCACCTCGCCGTCGTCAGCCAGCAGACCATCCTGTTCAACGGCACACTGCGGGAGAACATCGTTTACGGGCGGCGGGACGTCAGCGAGGCGGTGTTGCAACGTGCGATTGAGGACGCGAACGCGGCGGAATTCATCCGCAGCCTGCCGCGGGGGCTCGAGACGGAAATTGGAGCCGGTGGCATCCAGCTCAGCGGCGGCCAGCGGCAGCGGGTTGCCATTGCCCGCGCGTTGTTGCGCGATCCGCGGGTGTTGATTCTTGACGAGGCGACCAGCGCGCTCGACGCGGACAGCGAAGCCATCGTGCAGCAGGCACTTGAACGTTTGATGGCGGGACGAACCGCCTTCATCATTGCGCACCGGCCGGCCGTTCTCCGTCAGGCGGACCGTATTTTGTCCCTTGAGAAAGGGGTCCTTGCGCAAACACAAATTCGGGTTGAACCAAAATGAACCAGATGAAGGCACACTTCAAAATGCTGCTGGGCGCCGTGCTTTGCGCGGCGGCCTTGATCGCCTTGCCGTCACCATCCCGCGCTGGCGGCGCCGACACAACCGCGCGGGTCCAGTGGTGGAGGGAGGCGCGCTTCGGCATGTTCATCCATTGGGGACTCTATGCGATTCCAGGGCGCGGTGAATGGGTTCAATGGAATGAGCAGATTCCCGTGAACGAATACGCCAAACTTGCGGATGAGTTTGTCCCGACCAACTTCAACGCCGACGCCTGGGCGGAACTCGCGAAGTCCGCCGGCATGAAATACATGGTGCTGACCTCCCGGCATCACGACGGTTTCGCACTCTTCAACGACGGCACGAACCAATTCACCAGCGTGAACTCCGCCGCGCATCGCGACTTCGTTGCTGAATACGTGACGGCCGTGCGCAAGGCCGGGCTGCACGTCGGCCTCTATTACTCGCCGCTCGACTGGCGGTTTCCCGGTTACCTCATGCCCGACCTGCAACGCGAGAGCGCGGAGGCCATGCGCGAACAATATCACCGGCAGGTGCGGGAGCTGCTGTCCAATTACGGGAAAATCGACGTGCTCTGGTTTGACGGCGGTGAGACGGACTGGCTGAGTTTTGGCGGCGACTGGCAAGGCGCGGAGTGGAGGAAGCGGCCGAAGGACCAGCACTACCGGGGCGGCTTCACCTGGCAGCATGACCAGGTTTACGCAGTGCTCCGCCGTCTGCAGCCGGACCTGCTCATCAATGGCCGCGCAGACATGCCGGAGGATTTTCACTCGCGCGAGGGCTACGGCGCACTGGGTGGTTTTGACCGCGAGCATCCGTGGGAGTTGTGCGTGCCAATGGCCGGGGCGTGGGGTTATCAGCCGAATCGGAAGCCGAAGCCGCTCAAGGAATACATCCAGTTGCTCGCCAAGGTGGCCGGTCGCGACGGCAATCTGTTGATGAACGTCGGACCGGATCGCAATGGTCAGATTGATGATTCGCAGGCGGAGCGGCTCCGCGAAATCGGTGCGTGGCTGAAGCAATATGGCGAAAGCATCTACGCCACGCGCGGCGGGCCGTTTCTGCCCGGCGACTGGGGCGCTGCAACCTGTCGGGACAGGACGGTTTACGTCCACGTTCTGAAATGGCCGGAAGGGAAATTGGTTTTGCCCGCGCTTTCCGCCCGGGTGACCAGGGCCGCGGTTTTGCACGGCGGCGCGGCAAGCTTCCATCAGAGCGACAGCGGCATTGAGCTTTCCGTTCCCGGGCCGGCGCGGAACGACATGGATACGATCGTGGTCTTGCAGTTGGATGCACCGGTCGACGCCCTTCAGCCCATCAAATAAATGAGCCAGCGCCCCTTTCTTAGCATCTGGTTCGGAAACTTTTTCGAACCGTTTTATGGTGATTTCGAGGCAACCCGGCGGGGCATTGCCGAGGTTGCGAGCCTGGGGTTCAACAGCATCAACCTCGACTCGAAGGCGTGGGAGGATTTCTTTGCGCGGTATCGGGGCGAACCGGCCAGCCCGTATGTTGCCATGCAGGAGTTCATGATGGCGGAGATGGCGAAGCACGGACTCGATTACACCTGCCTCGCGCTTTATCTCTGCGGCGACAACCTCTACCCGAACATCCGCAGCGTGCCGCCCGTGCGCGGCGAAGAGCCGCTGCGCCCGGACGGCCAGCCGATGGGCACCTACAAATACTGGTCGCCCAAGGCGCAGGCCACGATGGTGGAACACGTGAAGGGTTTGCTGAAACTTTACGGTCCGGGCATGCGGCGTCGCGCCGACGGGCGCATCATCCTGCAAACGATGTTCGAGCCGATTCCCAAGCCAAGCTTCGATGCGGAGGGGAGGGAGAAGTATCTCACCTGGCTGGAGCAGCGCTACGGCGGCGACATCACGCTGCTGAATCAGCACTACGGGCTCGCAGCGAAGTCCTTCGGTGAACTCAAGCCGGAGGAATACTGGCTGCGCCCGGAGGAACTGAGCTGGGTCGGCTGCGCGCGGCCCACGGCGGAGGATTTTGCCCGGCGCACGCCGGATTTCTGGCGCTGGATTGACAACCAGACGCACCTCGCCGGGGTGCTCGAAGCGTATCTGGCGACGATGCTCAAGCACTGGCGCATGCTGGATGAGAAGATTTACGTGGAGCCGCTGCTGCACCAGTGGGGCTATTTCTTCAACCCGCCGGGACAAATTGACTGGCAGACGGGCCAGCGTGCACTGGACATTTACCGGTGCGCAAAGCACGTGGACAGCGTGTTGTTCATCGGCTTTCCCTTGAATGCGGAAAATCGTGCCGATGCGATGGCGCTGAGCGTCGAGGGATCGATCCTGCGCAACGCGAACACGCACCGGCCGTTTACGGCGGGCTTGTATCTCGGCCGTCATGTGAACGGCGATATTTACCGCGTGGTGCCGCCGGCGGAGGCCATTGCCACCCACATCGCGAATGGCGCGAAGGGCCTGCACATTTACGGTTACAGCGGACTGGACGACGGCGGCGTGCTGTTTCGCATGGACGAGTTGTTCAAGGACTCGCTGCGGGCGGGGAATCGCTGGGCGGCCGAGATTATTCCTCTGCTTGATGCGCCGCGCGCCAAGGAAGTGGCGCTGCTGTTTCCGGCGGAGATGAGTCTTTACGAACCGCTCGAGGTGGACCCGGGCGGGCGGCATCGCATGGACTTGCTGGGCTGGTATCAGCAATTCACCGATCTCGGTTGGCACGTAGACATTTTGCATCCGGAGCAAGTGGCGGACGGCGTGCTGGCCGGATACAAAACCCTCGTTGTCCCGCACAACTCGCTCTATGACCTGTCGCATGCCGCTGGACTGGTGGGATGTCTTTCGCACTACGACAGCGCGGGTTTGGAAGCGGCGGTGAAACAATTCGTGACCGGCGGCGGAACCCTCTTTCACGGCCCCGGCTGCGGCCTGGTCCAACGCGTGTTCGGCCTCGAAGAGGAAGGCGTCGCATTCGACTGCATCCGGTGGCACGAGGAGATTATTCCGCACGGCTGGTCCACGGTGGCGTTCAAGGGCGGTAATGCGCTCGGCACCTACATTCAGTCCGGCAAAACGGCCCTTGCGGAAACCAGGTTCGGCGTCGGCAAGGTGTTTTCGTTTGGCTTCGAATACGGTTACAGCTATTCGCGGCGCACGATGCCGATCGTGCCGCCGCTCTACGGCAAGCGTGAGCTGCATCCGGTCGTGCTGCTGCGCGAAACGCCGGTTGCCGCACTGGCCGGCCAATCCCCGCTGCTGCCGCTGGCGCCGGTGAAGGGCGTCGAGTTCGCGCGCTTCGGGGACAAATTGGTCATTGTGAACCACCGGTCGAGTCCGCTCGACATCCGCGGCCTCAAGGCGAAGCGGGTGATTGAACTTGTGCCGTCCGTGCCCGGCTGGCTTGCGGGACATTCAGCGGTGTATCTGGAACTTTGACATGAGACCCCCGCAATATTCATCGTTTCGGCCCGGTGCTTTGTGGCTGGACAACCATGGCGTTCACATCAACGCGCACGGCGGCGGCGTGCTGTTTCACGACGGTGTTTACTACTGGTTCGGCGAGCACAAGATCGCGGGCGAAGCGGGCAACGCGGCGCATGTCGGCGTGCATGTTTACGCCTCGCTGGATCTTTACAACTGGACGGATGAAGGCGTTGCACTGCCGGTCAGCGATGAGCCGGGCTGCCCCATCACGCGCGGCTGCATCCTCGAGCGGCCCAAAGTCCTCTTCAATCCGGACACGAAAAAGTTTGTGATGTGGTTTCACTTGGAGCCGAAGGACGCGGGCTATAGCGGTTCGTTGAGCGGCGTGGCGGTGGCGGATCAGGTCACCGGGCCGTATCAATTCCTGCGGGCGTTCCGGCCCAACGCCGGCGTCTGGCCGCTGAACGTGCCGGAGGCGGACCGCCACGAATTGAGTGTTACAGAACGCGAGCGGCTGGACGCCATGGATCTGGGCGGCGGACCGCGTCCGTGGTATCCGAAGCAACTGCTCTTTCGCCGTGACTTCGCGGGCGGCCAGATGGCACGCGACATGACGCTGTTTGTGGATGACGATGGCGGCGCGTATCACATCTACGCATCGGAGGGGAACGGCACGCTTCACATTTCCAGGCTCAGCGATGATTTTCTTTCGCCGGCCGGGCAATTTGTCCGCGTGCGGCCGGGGCGTTTCAACGAGGCGCCGGCACTGTTCAAGCGCAGCGGCCGCTATTTCATGTTCACCTCGGACTGCACCGGTTGGGCGCCCAATCCGGCCCGCCTGCTGGCGGCGGATTCCATTTGGGGTCCGTGGGAAGAACTCGGCAATCCGTGCCTCGGCGACGGCCTGCAAATTGCCAGCACGTTTGCATCGCAATCCACTTTCGTGCTGCCGGTGCACGGTCTGCATGACGCCTTCATCTTCATGGCGGATCGCTGGCGGCCGGAGAATGCGATCGATGGTCGTTACGTATGGCTGCCCATCGAGTTCCGGCACGGCGTGCCGGTGCTGGTCTGGCGTGATGAATGGACGTTGGATTGCTTCCCCGCCTGATTGCCGACGCGTGGAACAGGGGCCGTGGCGCCGGCCCAGCCCGTCCGGGCGGGGAACGTCCCGGGGTTATCGCTGGCGCAAGATGGCGGCCTTTTCCTTGAGCGCGGCCACTTCCGTTTCCGCCCTGGCCACGGAACCGGACTTCACCGTTTTTTCGCGTGTGTAGCCAACGTAATCGCGCCACGCAGTGGAACGTTTCTCCCGCTCCTGGCGGATGACCGGGAAGAGCGGATCCTTTTCCACCGTCGCGAGCGTCTGCGTGAGGTCGCCGGCTGGCATGGACACCCCGAGCGCGCGCAAAATGGTTTGCGCCATCAGCAGATGGCCTGCCGCCGCGGGGTGAATGCCATCCGCCGTGAAACTGAAGCGCGGGTTCGTTGTGCGCGCGCGGGCGATGAAATCCGCCATGGGCGTGTGCAAGTCCACCACCAGCATGGCCTCGCCGGCCGGCAGTTGTCTTTCCCACTGGGCGTAATCGCGCAGGACGGCATCATAATTTGTGAAGGGTTTTGCGTAGCTGAAGTCAGGCGCATCAGCGGCCTGCGCATGCGGCACCGGTAACGGATCGAACGGCGTCGGCGTGAGCAAAATCAACTCCGCGCCCGCGGCGTGAACCGTCCGGCTCAGGCGGTGGATGCCATCCTCGAAAGCGTGCAAACGTTCGGCACTTTGCGGGTGATAGATGCCGTCATTCATCCCGTAGCAGGCGACGACGGTTTGGGGTTTCACCAGCTCCAACGCGCGGGCCAGCCGCTCGAACACACACGGGCGCGGAAACGGATGGGTTTTTTCCGAAAGCCCGGACACGGTTTCGCTGGCCAGGCCGATGGCCACAAAGTCGAAGTTTGTGCCGGTGAAATCGCGGTTCAGATAATACTCGACGAACGAAACATATTTGCCGTCTTGCGTGATGCTGTCACCCAGCCAGAGCACGCGCCGGTTCATCAGCGCTTGCAGCGGCTTCGTCGAGGCGGCTTCCGGGGTGGCGTGTGTCAACGCCTGCGCCACCGCTTCGGCCATGAGCCGGGCGCCGGTGGCGTTCGGATGGACCGTGTCCGGAAACAATTCAGGCCGGTTCGCGAGCGCCGTGTGCAGGTCGATGATTTCGGCATGATCCGCATGCGCGACCTGCTGAATCATCGGAATCATCTCCTCGCGGATGGTCTTGTCGTTGATGCCCCAGCGCCCCGGATAATCGGGGGTGGGAAAGCACACGCAAACCCGGACGGTGGGATTCGCCGCGCGGAACGCGGCAATCAGCGCGCGGTAGTCGCGCACAAAATTCGTGCCGTATTGCCAGTTGTTGATGGCCTTGGCGGACTCAAGGCTGTCGTCGCCCGGATGCTTGCTGTCATTGGCGCCGAGATCGATCACCACAATGTCCGGCTGGAACGCGAGGGCGTTGGTGTAGGCGGAGGTTTTGACGTAGGGCCGGTCCGCCTGCGTCAGCAAGGTGGTTGCGCTGACGCCGAAGTTGCGCACGTCGTAATTCGTTCCGAGCTGGCGCGCAAGCTGGGCCGGGTAGGAATTGTGTTCCCGGTCGGCAATCCCGTGACCGTAAGTGATGCTGTCGCCGACACACGCCACGCGCGTGGGTTGGGCGAGGGCGGTGAAACTGATAAAACCAATGACCGTGAGGGCGAGGACCGGGCGGAGGAGGGGGCGGAACGACTGAGTCATGGCACTCAATGTCGGCGCCGCCGGGCGTTACTGGCAAGCCTCGTTTCGGCCGTCACAGGGCAGAAAAAATCCCTGCCGTCGCGCGGGCGATGGCAGGGATGAGCGGGAAAGGGCTGGTCAATTAATTTGCGCGTCCTTCGTTGTTCGGAAACGCCACGCGGGCTTCCTTGGCCACGTCCGCGTTGGCGGCCATGGGATGCAGCCGGAAGCGGTAGCTGTAGTCCTTGCAGGGCAGCAAGAACTCCTTGTGCGGCCAGGCGCCCCAACTGTTGTCGCCACCAACGCCCTGCTGTTGCAGGTCGAGATCCAGCGTGACGTAATCACGGTGGGGCAGTTGGAACGGATGCTTGGCGGCGTTCAAATCTTCCGTGCCATAATGCAGTGCGTTTGCGCTCAAGAGTGGTTCGCCCACGGCCAGCAGGCCGACCTTGCCATTGCTCAGGGCGATCCAGCGGGCATCGGCCTTGTTGCCGGTTTCGCCGGCCTTCACATAACCGGCGTAGAACTGGTCTTCCACCGTGCCGGAATAGACGCCGACGCGGGCATCCCTGCGGTCGCTGTATGTCTCCTGCGGCCCCGGTCCGAGCCAGGTGACGCGTTCAAAGCCGGCCGGCAGGGTCAGTTGCATGCCCATCCGGACGAGCGGCGGCAGATTGCTCTTCGTCGGGTTGAAGTGCGCGGCCACGACGACGTCGCCGCTGCCATAGACGGTGTAAACCGTCTCCCACGACGCGTTCACCTTGGGCAGGAGCGACGTCACTTTCACCGACAAACTGCCGTCCGCATTCGGCGCGGCGGTAAACGCCGTGACCTTCGCGTCCTCGTGGGCGTTGCGCCAGATGCCCTGCGACTTGAGCATGTTGCGGCCGCGGTCGTTGTCGATTTCGGCCCGCCAGAAGTTGGGCCGCAACGGTGAGCGAACCAGCTCCTCGCCCTTGAACTTCAGCGACGTCAGCGTGCCGGCGTGCTTGTCAAACGTGGCGGTGAAGTTGGGCCCCATGGCGGTGAGCGCATCCGCCGTTTCCGTGGTGCGCACCTTGGGGAACCGGGCGACGGGCGCCACCGTTGCGGGCGCGGCGTCCGGCAGCTTGAATTCGTCCCACGCAATTTCGTGTCCTGCCCTGGCCCACGGTTGGTCTGACTTCAACGTGAAGCTGACGCTCAGGAAGTATTCCACACCGGGTTGGGGCTGGAACGGCTTGACGGGCACAACGAGCTCGGCGCTTGCGTGCGGCGCCAGATCGGGCGTGGGCAGTTCGCCCGATTGCAGCACCAGCCCATCGCCGGTCAGGCGCCAGTGGAGCACCGCAATGTCCTTCGGGTTCGTGAAGTCGTAGTAATTCTTCAACGTCAGCTTCCGCGCCGCGAGGTCGGCGGGCTGGCAGTGCAGGTATTGATACACGTGCTTCACCTCGAACAGGCCGGGATGCGGTTCGCGGTCCGGCGTGACCAGCCCGTTGCAGCAGAAGTTGTCGTCGCTCGGCACGTCGTTCGGGCCGAAATCGCCGCCGAAGGCCCAGAAGGTGTCCTTGCCCGGCGCCGTGCGGTTGAAGTGGGCGATGGGCAGCGACTGCTGTTTCTGCCGCAGGCCCTGATCCACCCAGTCCCAGATGAACCCGCCCTGCAGGTGGGGCTTCGTATAAATCAAGTTCCAGTAGGACCAGAAATCACCGCTGCTGTTGCCCATGGCGTGTTCGTATTCGCACATGATGAATGGACGCGTTTGCGGTTTGGACGAATATCGCTCCAACGTGTCGGGGCCGGGATACATCGGGCAGATGATGTCGGTGTGTGGATCGTTCCCAGCCCGCTCGTAGTGAACCGGACGGCTCGAATCGCGCTGATGAATCCAGTCGGAGGTCGCTTCGAAGTTCGGGCCGAATCCGGCCTCATTGCCGAGCGACCAGATGATGACCGACGGGTGATTCTTGTCGCGTTCAACCATGCGCACCGTGCGGTTCATGTGCGCGTCGGCGTAGGCGGGATCCTTGGCCAGCGTGTGCTCGCCGTAACCCATGCCGTGGCTTTCAATGTTCGCCTCGTCAATCAGGTAGATGCCGTAGCGGTCGCACAGGTCATACCACGCCGGCTGGTTCGGATAATGCGAGCAGCGCACGGCGTTCAGGTTGAACCGCTTCATGGTCAGGATGTCCTTGAGCATCGAGTCCGGCGTGATGGCCTGACCCAGGTCGGGATCGTGCTCGTGGCGGTCGGTGCCTTTGATGAGAATGCGCTGGCCATTGACGAGCAGATCGCCATTTTTGATTTCCACCTGACGGAAGCCCACGTTCATGGGGACGACTTCCAGGGTCTTGCCGCCGCCGTCCTGCACGGACACAAGCAGCTTGTAAAGGTTGGGCGTTTCCGCCGTCCACTTGAGCGGTTCGCTGACGGGCAGGGCGCCGGCCAGTTCGATTTCCTGGCCCGCGGGCACGTTTGTCATCAGCGTCGGGGAAAGCACCGTGGCGCCGCTCGGGTCGCGCAGTTCCGCCGTGATGGAGATGTCCGTGGCGGGACCGGCATTGGTCAGCCAGAGTTTGCCGGCGAGCTGGGCGTCGCGGTAGTCCGCGTCAAACGTGGTTTTCACTTCCAGGTCACGGATGTGCACGCTCGGCGGTGACCACAGATACACGTCGCGGAAGATGCCGCTCATGCGCCAGAAGTCCTGGTCCTCCAGATACGAGCCGTCGCACCACCGGAAATTTTCCACCGCGAGGAGGTTTTCGCCGGGCTTGAGATATTTGGTGATGTCGAATTCCACCGGCGTGCGGCTGTCCTTGCCGAGGCCGACCTTTTGGCCGTTCACCCACAGGTAAAAGAAGGAATTCACGCCGTCGAACGTCAGGAGCACGCGGCGGCCGTCCCAGTCCGGGGGCACGGTGAACGTGCGGCGGTAGGAGTTGACGGTGTTGTTCGGGTCATCCGGCGGCACGACTGGAGGCGTCGGTTCCTGGCCGTGCCACGTCCACGGGTAACGGATGTTCACGTAAATCGGGATGCCGTGGCCTTCCATTTCCACGTTGGCCGGGACCGGAATGGTGCCCCACTGCGAATCGTCGAAATCCGGCTGCCAGAAGTTGGGCACACGGGCGAGCTGGTTTGACGAGTAATGGTATTTCCAGGCGCCGTTAAGCGAGCGATAGAAGGGCGATTTGACGCGCTCGGCGTTGTCCACCGGGCCGATTTGGAGGGCGGTCGTCACGTCCGGACAAATGACCATGGTGGCGTGCGGCGCTTCATTGTTCACGCCGGTGAGGCGCGGGTTTTCCCAATCCGGGGGATCGGCGAGCCCGGCCATCACGAAAAGGCCAAGGGCGGCAAGCGGGAGCAGGCGGGCGGCAAGGTTTGTTGTGTTCATTCGCGGCGGCGTGTTGCGGGTCTGGTTTGTCTGTGTCATTGCGGAACGGCTTGCGTCAACCGAACGCCGGGCGGGTCCGCGTCCATTGTCCTTTGACGTGGATGCGGCGAACCACCGGCACGGCCAACGCGTTGATGCAAATACGCTAGCGGACGGCCGTTGACGCGTCATCTACCCGTTCGGGTGAATCCGCGAAGTGTGCCAGCAAGGGCCGCTGGCTGTCCATTCCGGAAGGACGGTCGCGCATCGGCGCAGGGCATCATTTGCCGTCGCGGTCATTCCAGGTGAATGATGCCGTGGCGGACGGCGGAGATGGCGGCCTGGGGGTTGTGGCGGTGCTCAGTCCATCCAGCAGCGTGCTCAACCCCGCAGGCTACGGCCAGGATGATGACCGCGGCCCGTTGCATGGGTGGCGCAGCCAAGAGGACGCCCGTTTTTACGCTGGCTTGACTGACGACCGGGGGCGACGCTATCAAGAACATCAATCCGGCAAGGTGCCCTCAACGCGGGCACGAGGTCCGCTTGAATTGCCATGAAGCCTGCCAGAATCGCCACGACGCGGCCCGCCGGGAGCAACATCTCCAGACGACGCGGGGCAAGCGCCACCGCAAAAGCAGACGGCGTGATTATCTCACGGGGCAAAGGCCGGCAGGCCGCGGTGAAGTTGGTCGGCCACCCGCGCCTGCCGCACAGCCCTGGCGCTGCGTCTTCGCTGCGGAGTGCGGAACGCCGCAAGGGGGATAAGAAGAAGGCGGAGATGGCGGCTCGACTGCGAAAAGAGACGACGATGAGCTGGCCGTGGATAGCCAGGCGGCTGGCGATGGGGCATTGGCGCACCGCAGCCAACGCGGTGCGTGCGCGAACGGTAAAATGAATGC
>DASTWL010000039.1 GCA_035765895.1 Verrucomicrobiia bacterium
GCGGCCAAGGACCATCTCGGCCTCGTCAAACTCGTGCTGCTCAGCAACGGCGGCAAGGCCACACAGGATCAAATCCAGCAGGCGCTCGTGCCGGACGTCATCAAGGACGACTGGAAAAAATGGTGGGAAGCCGCCAAGCGCGAGTTGAAGAAGAGCGGCCATTTCCTGGTGCCGGCAAAAAAGAGCGAGCCCATCGTGTATCAGGCGCAGGAAATTTCCATGCAGGACCGGCTGCTCGAAGATTTCCGCAAAGCCCGCGGCCTGAAGGCCAAGGTGGTCGTTGGCAATGAAATCGCCGTGAACGCCGCCGACCTGACGGACAAGGTTGCCGCCGCCAACGAGGTGATCCCCGCATTGAACGCGGAGATCCCGAGCTACCAACGCACCCAGCCAGGCGTCGCACTGGAGGCCATTTTTGTCCGCAATGAACTGCGCGCCGCCGCTGGCACGCCCGTGCAGGACGGTGAACTGACCGACGACGCGATCTGGGCGCAGGAACCCAGCCTCAGCGAGGTCATGGAAGGCATGCCCGCCACGCGGCACCGCAAGGCGCTGGAATCCTTCAAGGCCGCGCGGGCCAATGACTGGGCGGACACTTTGCTCAAAAGCATCAACACCATCCCGACCCGCACCTGCAAGGAATTCGCCAGCCTGCTCATTCACGAGGGCAAGATCGGGGACCTCAAGCTGGCCCTGCGCCGCCTCATCACGCAGCACGCCGCCAGCAGCGAACTGCTCCTCTGGTTCGGCAAGGAACGCAGCGAGGACTTTGCGGACATTCTCGGACCGGAAGTGTTCCGCGCCATGCTCACCGCCATGGAGCGCGACCAGTTCAACGAAAAGCGCTCCAGCAAGCTGCGCGATTACATTCTGTCCGACCAGCAGCTCGTCGTGGAACTCATCAGCTCCGCGGACATCGAACTGATCAAGGACATGACGCGCGCACTGCAGTATTCACCGGTGTTTGATGACCTCGAAAAGCGCCTGCTGCTCGGCTGGATCGTCAAGACGTTCCCGGTCATTCAACCGCTCATCTCCGGCACGCAGACGCGCCAGGACACGACGCTGATCGTCTCGTGGGAGAGCCTCGAACGCGCGAAGAACGAATACCACGAGCTCGTCGAGAAGAAGATTCCGGCGAACTCGAAGGAAATTGCGCTGGCCCGCAGCTACGGCGACCTCAGCGAAAACCACGAGTTCAAGGCGGCCAAGGAAATGCAAACCGTCCTCATGCGCCGCAAGGGCGAACTCGAAGTGGCCCTGGATCGGGCCCGCGGCAGCGACTTTGCGAATGTCAGCACCGACATGGTCAGCATCGGCACCATTGTGCACCTGACCGACCTCGAAGCGAACAAGCCGGAAATCCTGACCATTCTCGGCGCCTGGGACGACGACGCCGACAAGGGCATCATCAGCTACCTCACGCCGGTGGCGCAGGCGTTGATGAACAAGAAGGTGGGCGAATCCGTGGAATACGAAGTGCACGGCGTCCGCCATCATCATCGCATCGAAAACATCGAGGCTTACAACAAGACGGTGACGCCGCCCGTGGAAAGCGCACCCACCGCCGAAGCCCCGTCGGCCGCGGCTTAAACCACTTTGCCAGAAAAAGGCGCGGAGCCGTTCGGGCTCCGCGCCCTTATTGTTTCAACAGCCTGCTTGCTGCCCGGCTGCCGAAGCCCCCACTTTCAATCAGGCCTTGCCGCCGAACGTGACAAAATCGTCCACGTCGAGGTAATCGAACCACGTGACGAAGTCGGTGCGCTGCGGCGCGATCCGCTTGTGCTCGGCATTGAAGTAATCGCGGCTCTCAGGATTGTCCGGCGCGCGACGTTCCATGAGGGCGGACCACGCCTCGATTTCCAATGCATTACGCTTGTGTTGCGCGTGCTTTTGAATCCAGGCGAGGATTTCGCTGTCGCCCGCGCCCCGGGCCAGCTCGGCCTTCAAGGCTTCCGGGTCCACCCCGACAAACTCGAGGAACCGCTGGTCTTGCGGGCAGGCGTAATGATATTCGCCATTCTTGCCGGCCAGTGTGGCGCGGCCCTTGTCGAGCATGCGCGGCAGCAGGACATAACCGCCGAGCCGGACCCGGGGGCTGCGCGGTGGTTGTTTCGTGAGATCAGGTGCTGATAATGACATAAACAATTAAACGGCTGCGCCGCGAAACCATTCCGCGGCGAGTTCGCAACATGCCTCAGATCGCACCCGGCGCAAGGGGTGGCCGGCGGAAATTTAGCGCACTGCCGCCATCACCTTGATTACTCGAAACGGAAGTCCCGCTTCGCGGCCTGTTCCCGCACGGCGGCAATGACCACGGCGTCGAGCGTGTTGGTGGCGGCCTGCTGCTTCATTTGCGCGGCGAGATATTTCTCGCGTTCGGCGTTCAACGTTTGGATTTTCGCCTGCAATCCGGAGCGTTCGCCCGCTTTCTTCTGCACATATTCCTGGCGTTCCGCCGGGCTCAGTTGCTGCATTTCCGCGGGCAGATCTGCTGTCTTCACCGCTTCCAGCTTGAAGTTGGAGTCCTTCGTCGCATCAACCAGATCCCAGTTGCCGTTGAAATAATTGACCGATGCCTTGGTCAACGCGCGCTGCACGACGGCACCCGACGACGGCGCCAGCGTGGCGGCATTGGCATCCTGGGCCGCCTGCCGCTGCGCTGCCGCGCGGCCGGCGTCGCCATACGCGAGATACGTCTTGTTCAAGTCCGCGCTCAACCGGGCGAGTTCCTGATCCTGGGGCGCCTCGATGTGAACCACGGCACGGTTCTGGTCGATGACCAGATATTTGCCGTCGGCCAGCAACGCGCCATCCTGCCATTTGCCATTGATGCCCTCCGCCTCGCTGCCGCAGTGAATCGTGTTCACAATGATGCCCTTCGCGATCGCGGCTTTGCAGGCGTCCGCGTAATTGACCGGGCCCTGTGTGAAGGGCTCGTTGCCCGCAATCAGAATCGCGCGATACACCTTTGGATCGTCGCTCCACGCCAGCTCGTTCACCGCATCCTTGATGACCCAGCCGCAGTATTCATCACCCCCGTTGGTTTTCAGGGCGAAGAGGTCCTCGGACAGCTTGTCGAGGTCGGTCGTCAGCGGCTGAATGCGCCGAATCCAGCCCGATTGCGGCGACAAACTGCTCTTGCCGTATTCATACAACGCCACCTGCACCTCGGGTGTCTGGCCATCCTGCCTCGCCTTGAGAAATTCGTTCACAATCTTCCAAAGCTGGCTTTTGGCCTGATCGATCAAACCGTCCATGCTGCCACTGGTGTCGAGCAGCACGGCCAGCTGCACGAGCGGCTTCTTCGCCGGCTCGGCGGATTCCGCCATGGTTTTGTCCTTCGCGAAGGCCGGGCAGATCATTGCCAGCACGGCCAGGCCGGTGACGAGAGTGCGGGAAAATGTTTTCATGGGCTTCCTGGGTTTGGGTTATTCGTAAATCTCGTAAAGCGTGTCCTTGATGACGAACTGCACATTCTGACCGAGCGCGAGCCACGGGCGCGCGGCGGCGTTGGTGGCGGCAAAGGCGAAATATTCAGGCGAATTGAACTGCAGCCGGATGCGCCGATTGATCTGCTGCTTCTGCACTTCGGAATCCACCCATTGCTTGCCGTTCTGATAAAAGTTCCGCCCATTCACAAACTGCGAGTTCTGCACCAGTTGCGGGTTTCCACCGCCGCTGGCGCCGTTGACGGCGACTGTGCTCGCAGCACTGCCCGGCGCGGCTGGAGCGGCGAACGAATAGGCGCGATTCGCATCCGCGTAACCTGCTGCCGTCTGCCCAAAATTCTCCGCCGACTTGAATGCGTAGTTGGCGCGGGCGCTATTTACGGCCAGCCCGCCGGAACGGTCCTTGCCGTAGCTGTCCGCCAGCTTCGCCAGGCCTTCCATGGCGACGGCATCCGTGCGCAACTGCGGCACCGACTGGAGCGCAAGCGGCACACCGCGCCGCGCCTCGTCTTCGAGAATCAAATAGGCCGTGTAGGGCGTGACGAGGCCGTATTGGCGTGCCAGTTCGGTCACCTCGGACTTGAGTTCGGCGCTTTCGCCGTGCAGCCGGATTTCATCCAGCAGGTAGCCCACGCGGCGCGTCGCCCACAGACGCGGGATGAAATCATTGCCGGCGGATTCCGCGGCAAAGTCCACGTCGGCCGTGAATTTTTTCTGCGCGTCATTTACCGTGCCCCCGATGATGGCCGCCGAAGGGCCGTCGCCGGAATACCGCCCGACAAGCACGAGTTGTTCGCCCTTGAACAAGTCGGGCAGCGGCGCCGGATACAACTTCGTCACGCGCACCTGGCTGGTGAATTTCAGCGTGGGATTCGCGAGCACCGGCTCTTTAATCTTGGCGTAGAAATTCGAGAGCTTCACTTCGAGGTCTTCCTCCGGCAGGACGTATTGGCTGACCGCGCGGGTCTGTTCAGTGATGTTGTCGAGCAGGTGCGTATTCACGTCGTTGCCAATGCCAAAACAAAACACGCGCACATTGCCGCCGGTGGCCTGCTTGACGTCGGCGAGGATTTGGTCCTCGTCAGTCGTGCCGATCGTGGGCAAACCGTCGGTCAAAAAGATGACGAAGAACGGCCGGCCTTCGCGCCCGGGCTTCAGGGCCAGCGCCTTTTTCAACGCATCGTCAATCGCCGTGCCCCCGATGGGTTTGAGGCCGCGAATGAAGGCATCCGCCTTTGCCCGGTGGCCGTCATCGGCCGGCACCAACTGGTCAAACAGCGGCTCCACTTCGGTGGAGAAGCGGACCAGTTCGAAGCGATCGCCTTCGTTGAGATTCTCCACGCAGAACAAGAGCGCCTTTTTCGCCTGTTCGAGTTTTTTGCCCGCCATTGAGCCGGACGTGTCGAGCACGAACACCACGTCCTTCTTCACCAGCCGGTTCTCCTGCACATCCACGCCCGGCGACGCCAGCAGCAGGAAATACCCATCCTCCCCGGCCACCCGATGGGTCAGCAGATTCACCCCGAGATCATCCTTTTCCGGTGCGAAATACAACGCCAGATCGGTGTCGGGCACCACGTCCCGGCCTTCGTAGCCGACGGTGGCCCGGCGGTCGCCGTCCCGCTTGATCTCGACGTCGTGGCTCGGCGAGTAAATGGATTTCAACGGGCGCTTCGTCGCGAGATCGAGCTTCACACTGACCGACGGGATGGGCTTGCTGGAATACTTCGCCGTGTTGAGCGGCACGGTGTAATCCACCAAACCGTTGTCGAGCTTGAGCAACTGCGTGTAGCGCACCGTGACGCGCTTGGTGGCGTGCGGCTCAATCGGGAAAATGCGCACTTTGAAGACGTCGCGTCCCGAATACTCCAGCAACGCGGGATCCTTGGCCCGGCGCACAATGTCCTCGTAAATCGTGCGGGCCTTGTCGGCGGCGAGCAGCTCGGCTTCGACCTTTTTGCCGTCAATCTCCATCGCGAACCGGTCGAGCTGCGCGCCCTTGGGCACCGGAAACAGAAACGTGCCCTCAAGCCGGGCGGCGTTCGGATTGTAAAACGCCTCGTCAATGGTGGTGACCGCGACCTGATCCTCGATTTGGGCGGTCACCTGGCAGGAATTTATCTCCAGCGGCGCAAAGACATGCGGGCGCCAGAACGGCGGCGGCGGAATCGGGCGCGGAGGAATGGGCGGATGCGGCGGCGGCCACGGCGGAGGAATCACTTCCGGCGGCGCGGGCCGCCAGTGCGCTTCGTCCACGATGATCAAACCAACGCCGCGCGCGGGCACAACGGCGGCCAGCAGCGCGCCCAACAACCCGAGGAAGATCCAGCGTTTCATGCCCCATTGGACGGGGCGCCCGGGAAAATGCTCCCGGACAATTCGTCGCGGCCGGCCGGCCCGGGTTACAGCAACGGCACCCGGAACCATCCTGCGATAATGCGGAACGACGTGTCCGTCATCACCGCCAGCGCCAGCCGCACGAAGGGAATTTGCAGGACGAGAATCAAAGCCACGAAGCCCCATTGGGCGAGGCGCACAAACGTTTCGTAGCTCATGTTGGTGGCAACCCGCAGCACCTGCGAACCATCAAGCGGCGGAATCGGGATCAAATTGAAAAAGCACAGCAACAGGCTCAGCGACGACAGGCGCAGGCAGAATTCCGCCATTTGTTCCGAGTGAAGCAGCAGGCCAAGTTTCGCCAGCCCCATCAGCCCCACGGCGAGCAGCAGATTCATCCCCGGCCCGGCCAGTGTGACGAGGAGGTCGTCCCGCTTCGGATGGCGCAGGTTGTGCGGATTCACCGGCACCGGCCGGGCCCAGCCAACCAGAAACCGCGCCGCACCGGAACCGGTCATCGAGAGGAAAATCATCGCCAGCGGCAGAATCACCGTGCCGAGGACGTCCATGTGAACGATGGGGTTCAGGGACACGCGGCCCCGGTCCCTGGCCGTGTCGTCGCCGCACTTCATCGCCACCCAGGCATGCCCGAATTCGTGGAAGGTCAGCAAAATCACCAGGCCAATCCACAACAGCACACCGTCAATCACGAGGTTTGCATCCATCGCGCGTCACGTTAGCGATTGTCGCCGGCAGCGTCGAGCGGCGCCGGCAGCTTCACCGTGACGGCGGCGCTGAACGCGAGGTTGGTGTCGCCACGTGCCGCCAACGTTTGCGCCAGCGTCGCGACGGTCCGGGCGGCGACATTCGAGAACAATGTTTGCCCCTCCGCCCGGACAATGACCGGAAGATCCAGATCCAGCGACGCATCGTTCAATTCCACGGTCACCGTGCTGGTATTCGTCGAGCTTAGGGTGATGGTTTGCCCCGCGCGTTCCGCCGTGAGCAGTTGCCCGGCCTTGACCTCGCTCTTGGGGCGGGCGAGCCAGTAAAGCTCCGCGTGTGTCACGTCATCCTGATACCACACCACCTTCGGCGGGCATGGCTGACGCGTGAATTGCTCCATCCACGGAATGGCCTTGCGATCTTCCAGGTCCATCCAATGCGCCTTGCCCGCGTGCAGTTCGGTGAAATGCACGTAGCCCGCCGGGTCCGCCTGCTGCAGGGCATCGAGCCTTTTCCCCCACGCGGCCGCCACCGCGTTGCGCTGATACGCCGCGTCCCGGGCGCCCACTTGAATCGCGAATGGCACGTTGCGCAGGCCCAGCGGTGACGCGTCGTTAGGATGGCCCGCCATCATGGCGGCGGCCGCCCAGCGATCCGCCGTGCGCGGTGTCACCTGATAAACGCCGTCGCCGCCGGCCGAATAACCCAGCACGTAAACGCGGTTCGGATTCACGTGCTCGAACACGACAAAATCCTCGATGAGCCGCGCGAAGAAATCGTCAATCGGCGCCTGATGCCACAGGTCCCACGCATCGGTCGGCGCCCGTGGCGCAACGTAGATGCCCTCGCGCGGACGATACGCCTCGCCGAGGCGGATTTGGTTGGTCCATTGCGCGTCGTTCACCGCCCGGGTCGTCCCGCCGCCACCGTGCAGCGACAGGAACAGGCTCCGGCCGGCCGGCGGAATCGCGTTGCTGTCGCCGAAGCTCAGCCAGTCGAATTTCATCGATTGGCCATCGAGCTCGATCACCTTGGCGCGCATTTCCGCCGCCCGCGATTCGCGGAGCTGCGCCAGGCGATCCCGCCATAGGGCGGACAGGGCAGCGTCCGCATCCGCGCGGGTCAAGGGTGGCGTGGCGAAAGACTGTTGTGTCAGGGCCGGACGCGCCGTCGCGGGCTGCTGCAACCACGCGTGCAATTCGTGCAGCGCCCGGGCGGAGGCGTTGGTCGAAGCGACATCGGCGGGGAAAGCAGCAGTCGCCACCAAAACACTCATGAGCCCGGCAACACGCACAAACAGGCGAAACATCATGGCCGCAGTGTAGGCCGGTGACGCGGCGCGGTCGATGGTTACGTGCCCGGTCGCTTCAAGACGCCGCCTCGGGTTCAAGCGGCCGCAGCTCGGCCACTTCATCGCCGGCACAATGCCAGACGTGCAACGCGCCGGCTTCTCCACGTTTCAACGCGCGAAAAGCGTCGGGCAGTTGTCGTTTGGTGACGCGCTTTTCCGCGACTCCCGTCGCGTCGCAGCCCAGCACCACGACGTGCGGCTTGTAAATGCGCGGCCGGCCCAGGAAACGCACGGCACCAGCCGGCAGCGCGGGTGCGGGCCGGCGGTCCAACACCAGAAAACTGAGCGGCAGGCTGCGCAAATCCACCCCGGCCAGCTCGCCGAACCGCGCCCAGTTTCCATCCGTGAACACTTCGGGCGGCGGCGCCGCGAAGTGATGGCACCAATGGTTTTCGTTGCCCGGCGCCAGGATGCCGCATGGCACCGGATGCGTGCAGGGCGCGATGACGTTGAGCTTCCCGCGCAACCGTTCCCGCACGGCGATGAGCGTAAGACTGGCCTCGAAGGTGCCAGGTTCCACCCAGATCACGCTGGTGGCACCGGCCGCGAAATCTGCCAGCGCCTCGACTTGTGCCGGGGGGAGTTCGGTCAGCACGTGGCTGATGAGGAGGGTGGTGTTAGACTTCCCCTCACCCTGCCCTCTCCCCATCGGATGGGGAGAGGGTGGCGTCTTGCCGGGTGAGGGGTTTTCGTCCGGTTCATGGCCCGGGTGTGCATCCGTTCTCGGAGGCCGATGCTCTCCCTGAACCGAGGCGTCGGTGATCACCTTCAAGCCCGCATATTTTCCCCTCGCCCGCCGTTCGGCAAAGCGCACCGCGAGCGGCGAACGATCCCACAGTTGCAGTTCACCCACCGTTGCCATGCCGAAATGATCCAAAAACGCGCGGTGCGCGATGCCACTGCCGCAACCCCAGTCCAGCAACGTCCCGGGTGCGGGCGTCCAGCCGCGCCGCAGCAATTCGGCCAGCACGTAATCCCATTTCCAGCCGATGCGCTGGGCGAACGTGGCGTCATAACTGGCCAGATCCGATTCGCTGCGCCAGTAATCGGCGTGTCCAGCCGTGCCGTCGAGAAACGCCGCCCGCAAGCGTTCGAGCGCCTTCCAGTCAATGGCTTCCCAATTCATGCCGGGCGACGATTCATTTCGGCCCCTCCGCGCCGGGAGTTTTTTCCAGCAAAGGATCCAGCGCGTGTCGTTCAATGCCGAAGAATTTCTTCAGGGCCACAATTTGTTCGCGGGCGGCGGGATTGGTAAACGGCGCGCGTTCGCGCATCGCGGCGAGCATCAAATTCTTCGGCGTGTGCTCGGAGGCGACAAATTCCATGAGCTTCGTGCGATAACCGGCCCATTCGAGGAACAGCGCGCGCAGGCCGTCCGTAACCCATTCGGCCATGCGTTCGGCCATGATGCCGTGTTCCAGCACCGGGGCGAGCGGCGCGGGCCGGCCCAGTTGCGGCCGCACCTCCTTGTGGCAGCACGGCGCCACAACAATGAGCTTTGCGCCCAGTTCGAGTCCGCGGCGGATGGCATCGTCCGTCGCGGTGTTGCACGCGTGCAAGGCGATGAGCGCATCCACACGCGGCAGTTCAGCCGTGGCGATGTCGCCCCCAACGAACTCCAGACCGGGTGCGTCAATTTTACGGGCGAGCTGACTGGTGGTCTTGACCAAATCGGGACGTGCCTCGACGCCCACCACCCGCACGGGAATCCGCCAGCGGCGCCGGAACAAATGCCACGCGCCGAAGGTGAGGTAGCCCTTGCCGCAGCCCATGTCGGCCAGGGTGAGTTCCGCGGCAACAGGAACGTCAGGCAGATGGGCTGGCGTCACCGCCGGCCCGGTTTCCGCGGGCGCTTCGCCTTCAACCCACACCCGCCGCACGGGCTGGGCTTCGGGAACGCCCTTGGCGGCATCAGGCGCCCAGCCGCAATCCCTCGCCAGGTGCGAAAGAATGTCGAGGTAACGCTGCATTTGCCGGTGCTTGTCCGCCATGCTCGGATTGACACGGCCATGCGCATCGCAAACGCCGAGGCCGTGCAACCAGTCGCGGGCGGACGCGTCGAGCCACGTTTGCCGGGCTTCATCATGGTCGCGGGCGGGAGCTGTCCTGGTATGCGGTTTGTGACTGATCAGCCAGGGCTCCTTGTCGGGCGGAAAATTGAGCTGCCACTCCCGCACCGTGGTGCCAAGCAGGGCGCTCCGAAAATGGCCGGTGAGTTGCAGCCGCAACCACCCCGCCACCTCGCCCACGGGCAGATTTTGCGTCACGTCGCGGGTGGCGTGGCGGAGCGTGAGCGAAAGGTGCGGCGCGCCGCGCAGCTTGATGAGCCGGGCGAGCATGCGTTTGGGCGCGGATGCGTCGCCACTGCCGCCGGAAAAAACGAGCCGGACAAACGTGTTGTCCGTGATGCTTGTCACCGTGTGGCGGATGAAATCTTCAACCGGATGCGCGCTGGCCATGACCGGCGAATGGTGCGGCGCCCCGCCGGCGTGGGCGAGCCGAAAGCGCGGAAATCCGGCGCGTTGAACTTTCATTCGCCCCCGATCTGGCACGGGGTTACGCTCCGGACATGGCATTCAACGGCTTGTTGCTGGAAAATTCGGCGGGCAATTTTTCCGCCCGGGTGGCCGCGTTGAACGAGGCGGATCTGCCGCCGGGCGAGGTGCTCATCCGCGTTTCGCATTCAACGCTCAACTACAAGGACGCGCTGGCCATCCAGAATCGCGCGCCCATCGTGCAGCACTTTCCGATGGTCGCGGGCATCGACCTGGCGGGCGTCGTGGAGAGCAGCAGCGATGCACGGTGGCGGCCGGGCGACGCCGTGCTCGTCAATGGCTGGGGCCTGGGCGAATCGCGCTGGGGCGGGCTGGCGCAATGGTGCCGCGTGCCGGGTGATTTCCCCCTGCCCCTGCCCGCCGGCATGTCGCCCGCCACCGCCATGTCCATCGGCACGGCGGGCTACACCGCGGCGTTGTGCGTGAACGCCCTGGAACGCGCGGGGCTGCAACCCGGCCAGGGCAACGTGCTCGTCACGGGCGCCGCCGGCGGCGTAGGCAGCCTGGCCATCTGCCTGCTGGCCCGGCTGGGCTACCACGTCCTGGCCTCGACGGGCCGCGTGGCTGAAGCCGATTATTTGCGGTCGCTGGGTGCGGCGGAAATTCTGGAGCGCCAGACGCTGTCGGCCCCCGGCAAACCGCTGCAAAAGGAGCGCTGGGTGGCGGCCATTGACAGCGTCGGCAGCCACACGCTCGCGAACGTCTGCGCGGGCACCCGGTATCGCGGCTGGGTGGCCGCCTGCGGCCTGGCACAGGGCATGGATTTCCCGGCGACGGTGGCGCCGTTCATCCTGCGCAGCGTGAGCCTGCTGGGCATCGACAGCGTGCGGGCGCCGCGGGCCGAACGCGCAGCCGCGTGGCAACGGCTGGCCACGTTGGTGGACCCGGCCAAGCTTGCGCAGGTGACGCAGACGATCCGGCTGGACGAAGCGATCCCGGCCACCGCCGCCCTGCTGGCGGGCAGGGTGCGCGGGCGTTTGCTGGTGCAAGTGACGGATTGAACATTGCAAGCGACCGCCCGGCCGGCGCTCATGCAAGGCACAACTTGCAACCCACCGCGCCATCCCTAGACTGCGCGGATGCTTAAGGCTGGCATCGTCGGCTTGCCCAACGTGGGCAAGTCCACCCTGTTCAACGCCGTCACCCGCACACGCAAGGCGGAGGCGGCCAATTACCCGTTTTGCACCATCGACCCCAACGTCGGCGTCGTCACCGTGCCGGACGAACGGCTCCATGTCCTCAAGGACATCGCCAAGACAAACGTCGTCATCCCGGCGGCGATTGAATTCGTGGACATCGCGGGCCTCGTGAAGGGTGCGAGCGCGGGCGAAGGGCTCGGCAACAAGTTCCTCAGCCACATCCGCGAGGTGGACGCCATCGTGCAGGTGGTGCGCTGCTTTGAAGACGCGGATATTCATCACGTCTCCGGCACCGTGGATCCGGTGCGCGACATCGAAATCATCAACACGGAACTCATCCTCGCCGACCTCGACAACGTGACCAAGCGCCTGGAGAAAGTCACCAAGGACGCCAAGCGCGGCGACAAGGTGGCGGTCGCGGAGGAGGCGGTGTTGAAGAAATTCCAGACCGCGCTGAACGCCGGCAAACTGGCGCTCACAGTCGAGTTGCATCCCGAGGAAAAAGCCATCGCGCGCGGCTTCTACCTGCTCACGGACAAGCCGACGATTTTTGCGTGCAACGTCAAGGAAGGCGACCTCGCCACGGCGAACCAGAACCCGTTCGTGCAAAAGGTGAACGAGTATGTAAAGACCCACCTCGCCTGTGAAGCGGTCGTCATCAGCGCGCAGATTGAGAGCGATTTGATTGATTTGTCCGAGGACGAGGCAAAGGCGTTCCTCGCCGAGCTCGGCGTGAAGGAATCCGGCGTCGGCGCGTTGATTCGCGCCACCTACCATCTGCTCGGCCTGCGGACGTATTTCACCGCCGGCGAAAAGGAGGTGCGCGCGTGGACCATTCACGTGGGCGACACCGCGCCCAAGGCGGCGGGCGTGATTCACTCAGACTTCGAGCGCGGCTTCATCAAGGCGGAAACGGTCGCCTACCAGGACCTCGTGGCGTGCGGCTCGGTCGCCGCGGCGCGTGACAAGGGGCTTTACCGCATGGAAGGCAAGGAATACGTCGTCAAAGACGGTGACGTGCTGCTGTTCAAGTTCAACGTCTGAGCTGGCGGCTCATTTCAGCCCGGCCACAAAGGACTTCGCCGGGAAATGCCGCCCCGGGCAGCGCGTGCCGATGATGTTGATCTGTTGATGGGTTTTGACGGCTCGATACGTCAGGTCGCACCGGTGCATCAGGGCCTCGACCAGCGCATGCAGGCTCCGCAACTGGCGGGCGCTGGGCGCATGTTTGTCGAAGTTGCCCACGAGGCAGATTCCGATGGCGATTTTGTTCTGAGCTTCACTGCGCAGGTGCCCGCCGTCCAGTTGTTCGCGCCAACGATGGCCCACGGCGATTTCCCCGTCGCCCATGCCGTGCCCGTTGCCAATGACGAAATGGTAGGCCAGGCCGTTTTCCATGTGCCGCACTTCGCGATGGTAACGGTCCATCCCCTTGACCGTGCCCTCGTCCACGCCGCTGTGATGAATGACGATGTATTTCCACCGCCCCGCGCGCACATCCGCATTCTGAATCGCGCGGCGGATTGAATCCGGCAGACCATCGTCGGACGCGACGGACCCTGACGTGGACCGCGCGGCGGGAATGACGAGCCGCTCGCCCACCTTGAGCTGGTAATTTTTGCTGAACCCGTTCCGTGCGGCGAGCACGTCAACAGAAACGCCGTATTTGTCGGCCAGGCCGTAAAGCGTGTCGTTGCGCTGGACGGTAATGGTGAAGGAGGAGCCGGCGGCAGCCGGTGCCGGCTTATCGTCCGAGCCCGTGCCGGGAATGATCAGCCGTTGACCGGCGAGGACGTGGTAGTTTTTGCTGAGGCCGTTGCGCTCGGCGAGCCGCGCCACGGAGATGCCGTGCTCGTCCGCGATGCCGTAGAGCGTGTCGTTCCGCCGGACGACGTAGGTGGTTTCCCGGGCCCAGGCGGCCGGCGCCAGCAGCGCGGCCAGCATCACGCCCGCAAGGAGCGTCCGCATCGATTTTCCAGCTTCATACAACTGCATTGTTCATTCCGCATCACTATGTTCAACGCCCACACAAACACAGTCCCGGCCGCTGATGCGAGAACTTTATGCGGATTCGCGGCATTTTTTGGCGCGGCGACGCGGTGCATTGGTGCAGGAAAAAGGCGCCTGCCATTGCTGGCAGACGCCTCGTAAAGCCGCAATTGCTCAGGCACCGTATTTGTCAAACGCCTTCGCATTCGCCTGCATGAGGCGGAGGAGATACTTCGCCTCGAACACGCCCAACGAACCAAGGTTCGCGCCGGTTTCCGTGAAGCGCTCCAGCTTGTCCGAGCCGCTGAGCTTCGAGTGCAGCAACACCGGCTGCGGATGCCACGAGTGGCCCTTCATCGCGCACGGCGTTGAATGATCGCCCGTGATGGCCAGCACGTCGGGTTTCTTGCCGAGCAGGATGGGCAGCGCGGCGTCGAACTCCTCGATGTATTTCTTCTTCGCCTCGAAGTTGCCGTCCTCGCCGGCCTTGTCGGTGTATTTGAAGTGGATGAAGAAGAAATCATAGTTGGCGTATTCCTTCACATAACGCTCGAACTGCTCGCGAATCGTGGCGGGGCCTTCGATCTTGGTCATGCCGACAAGCTGCGCGAGGCCCTTATACATGGGATACACCGCGAGGCACGCGGGCTTCATCTTGTAGCGCTCCTCAAACGTCGGGATGTCCGGCTGATGCGCGATGCCGCGCATGAGGAAACCGTTCGCGGGCTTCTCCTTCGCGATGATGGGCAGCGCGAGCTTGTAGAAATCGGCGATCAACTTCGCCATCTTCTTTTGCTTCGCGTTCTTTGCATCGCGCGGCTTGACAGTCGGAATGGCAAAGCCTTCACGGTTCGGATCCGCATCGGTCAACGGCCCTTCAAGCCCCTTGCCGCGGAAGACGACGACGAAGCGGTGTTCCTTGCCGGCTTTGATGATCACCTGCGTGTCGCCAATCTTCTTGATCTTGGCGGACAGCATGGCGCAGAGCTTTTCGCAGGTCTCGGTCGGGATGCGGCCGGCACGACGGTCGGTGACAATGCCCTTCGCGTCGAGCGTGGCAAAGTTGGCGCGGGCGCAAACGTCGCCGGCCTTGAGTTCCACGCCGAGGCCGAGCGCTTCAATCACACCACGGCCGACCTGATACTCGACCGGATCGTAACCGAACAGCGCGAGGTGGCCCGGTCCGCTGCCAGGCGTAATGCCGGGCGCCACCGGGGTCATCCGGCCTTGGGCACAGCCCGCGCGGACGAGGGCGTCGAGATTGGGCGTGTGCGCGGCCTCCAGCGGGGTCATGAAGCCTTGCTCCGGCGTGGCCAGGTCGCCCAAGCCATCCATCACCACGAGGGCGACTTTGGCGCCGGTTTTGAGTGTCAGTTCAGAGTAGAGTTCGTCGAGTTTCATGTTCAAAGCAATGTTCGGTTTCCGCGGGGCCAGCGGCCAGCAGTCCTCCGGGACCCGCGATTCTGCCGCAGAAGCGGGGCGCGTCAACGGGGAATTGCGCGGCGTCTGGCGCGGGGCCGTGCGGCCAGCCTGTCTGACGGGTCGTCGCATGGGAAAGGCCGTCGGACGCGCGCACCTCGCCAGACCGGTGGAATGCCGGTCCCACAAATTTCTGCTCGCGCCCGATGAAGCCGGCGAGTAGAAGAGGCCCATGTCCTCTGCATTAGGGAAGGAGTCTTGGAGCTCGCGCCTGGGCGTCATCATGGCCGTGGCCGGCAGTGCCGTGGGCTTGGGCAACTTCCTGCGGTTCCCCGGCCTGGCCGCGCAATACGGCAGCGGTGCCTTCATGATCGCCTACTTCATTTCGCTGCTGATCCTCGGCATCCCGATTTGTTGGGCCGAATGGACCCTGGGCCGTTACGCGGGGCAACGCGGCTTTCACTCCAGCCCCGGCATCTTCTACGCGCTGATCAAGCATCCCATCGGCAAATACGTCGGCGTCATCGGGGTGATCATTCCGGTGGTCATCTACATGTATTACGTTTACATCGAAGCGTGGTGCCTGGGGTATTCCTATTACGCCGTGACCGGAAAACTGAGCCTCGGCAACGATGTGACGGCCTACGGCGATTTCTGGGCCAAGTTTGTCGGCGCCACGGAGAACGGGCTGACCATCACGCGCGAGCACAATCACGTTCTCATCTTTCTGCTGATCGTCTTCATTCTGAATTTCATCATCATCTACCGCGGCATTTCCAAGGGCATCGAAACGTTCTGCAAGTGGGGCATGCCGGCGTTGATCGTGCTCGCGCTGATCGTGCTCGCGCGCGTGCTGACGTTGGGCACGCCCGATCCGGCCAAACCGGACCAGAGCCTCCTCAACGGGCTGGGCTACATGTGGAACCCGGACCGCGGCGACGGCGTCTCGGTGCTCAGCCAGCTCGCGAATCCACAACTCTGGCTGGCCGCGGCCGGACAAATCTTCTTCTCCCTCTCGGTGGGTTTCGGCGTGATCATCACCTACGCCAGCTACCTGACCAACAAGGACGACGTCGTGCTCAGCGGCCTGACGGCCACCAGCGCCAACGAATTTTGCGAGGTCGCCCTCGGCGGCCTGATCACGGTGCCCGCGGCGTTCATGTTCCTGGGTGCCGCCGGCATTGTCGGTCAGGGCACCTTCGGCCTCGGCTTCAAGGTCCTGCCGCTGGTGTTTTCCAAAATGCCCTTCTCGTGGTTCTTCGGCGGCGCCTGGTTTTTCCTGTTGTTCCTCGCCGCCATCACCAGTTCGCTCTCGATGCTTCAGCCGGGCATCGCGTTTCTGGAGGAGGGGCTGGGCCTGAATCGCAAACAATCGGTTTCGCTGCTGGGCTTGCTGACCGCCTTGGGCACGTTGTTCGTGGTTTATTTCAGCGAGGACTTGAAGGCGCTCGACACGCTGGATTTCTGGGTGGGCACCTTCCTCATTTTCGTGCTCGCCACGGTGTTGATCATCGTTTTCGGCTGGGGGATGGGAATTCGTCGCGGCTGGCAGGAGGCCCATCGCGGCGCGGCGATGCGCATTCCCGGATTTTACAAGTTCATCGTCAAATATCTGTGCCCGCTGTATCTGCTCACCATCTTTGGCTTCTGGGTGCGGTTCAACGTCTTCGCCACCAATCCTCAAACCGGCCGGCTGGAACCGGCGGGCTACATCAAGGATCTAGTGGGCAGCCACGCCAGCACGGCAGCCCGGCTGAGCATTGCGTTCCTCCTGATTTGCATCGTGTTCATCTGCATTTTGACCGCGGCGGCCGGACGGCGTTGGGACCGGGCGGCCGTGGAAGGAAAGGAGGCGCAGCCATGACCACAGGCGGTTGGATTACCATGAGCCTCTCCGTGGGCTTCGTCGTCGTGCTGTTCGTCTGGTGCGTCTGGCGCGTGCTCACGTCAAAGCCGGAACACATCCACGGCATCGAGGACATCGACACGCAGGACCAAGACGATTAAGCCGCGCGCTCCCGTCCGTGACGCGGCCGCTCAGACACCGTCACGTTGCCCGGCTCCGGTTTGTTTTCTTCTGTGAGCAACCCCTGCTTGCCCCGCGCCGCTCGCGGCAGGTAAGTTGCCGTGCATGTCGCACGCGGACTTCGTTCATCTCCATGTCCACACCGAGTATTCGCTGCTGGACGGCGCCTGCCGGCTCGACCGGCTCATGGAGCGCGCCCACGAACTGAAGTTTTCCTCGCTCGCCTGCACCGACCACGGCGTGCTCTACGGCGCGATCGATTTCTACCGCGCCGCGCGGGAAAAGGGCATCAAGCCCATCATCGGCTGCGAAATGTATGTCGCGCCCGGCAGCCGGCTGGAAAAGAAAACCGGCAGCGGCGGCCGTGATGTTTATCATCATCTCGGTCTGCTTGCGAAGGACGAGACCGGCTACAAAAACCTCATCCGCCTCGCCACGCTGGCGCACACGGAGGGCTATTACTACAAGCCGCGCATCGACAAGGAACTCCTCGCGCAATACGGCCGGGGCTTGGTTGCGCTGTCCGGTTGCCTCGCCAGCGAGATTCCCGACCTGATCATGAAGGATCAGTTCGACAAGGCGCGCGCGACCATTGACTGGTTCAAGCAAACGCTCGGCGCGGAGAATTTTTTCCTCGAACTCCAGAACCACGGCATCGCCGAGCAGGCCAAGGTCAACAAACACCTCATTCCGTGGGCGAAGGAGTTCGGCCTCAAGCTCGTCGCGACGAACGACGTGCACTATGTCGAAAAGGAACACTGGAAGGCGCACGACTGTCTCATCTGCATCGGCACACAGGCGCAATTGAGCGACACGAAGCGCATGCGTTACGCGCAGGAGCAATTTTACCTGCGCTCGGCCGAGGAGATGAAGGCGCGCTTTGCCGAAGTGCCCGAGGCAGTGAAGAACACACTCGAAGTCGCCGACATGTGCAACCTCGAGATCAAGTTCGGGGAGCTGCATTATCCGGTGTTCGAGCCGCCCGCCGGCAAAACACGCGATGGTTACTTGCGCGAACTGCTCGCCGACGGTTTGGAGCGGCGCTACACGCTCAAGACGCACGTGGACGGAAAAGATTTCGTGGTGGACGGCATCACGGACCCAAAGCGCCTGCCGACGTATGTTGTTAGCCGGCCCCCCACCCCGTCCGATGGGGAGAGGGTGGCCGATGGGCCGGGTGCAGGGAAACCAGATGCGCCACTGCACGCGCACCCTGAAGTCGCCGTGGCCATCAAGACTGTGCTCGACCGCCTGCAACTGGAAATGGGCGTGATCGAAAAGACCGGGTTCATCAGCTACTTCCTCATCGTCGGTGATTTCGTGCGCAAGGGCCGTGACATGGGCGTGGCGTGCGTGGCGCGCGGTTCCGCCGCCGGCTCCATCGTCACCTATCTGCTCGACATCGCGAACGTGGACCCGATCCGCTACGCGTTGCTGTTCGAGCGCTTCCTGAATCCCGAACGTGTCAATCCGCCCGACATTGACATTGATTTCGCCGACGACCGGCGCGCGGACGTCATCGAATACGTGCGCCAGAAATACGGCCGCGATTCCGTCGCGCAGATCATCACGTTCGGCACGATGGGCGCGAAGTCCGTCATCCGCGACGTTGGCCGCGTCATGGGCCTGACCTACGGCGAGTGTGACCGGCTGGCGAAGATGGTGCCCGCCGACTTGAAGATGACGCTCGAAAAGGCGCTCAAACAATCGCCCGAATTCAAGCAGGCTTACGAAACCGAGGAAGTGACGCGCGAACTCATCGACACCGCGCTCGTGCTCGAAGACCTCGCACGCAACGCGGGCGTGCACGCGGCCGGCGTCGTGATCGGGCCCGAGCCGCTCATCAATTTGCTCCCGCTCAAGCAGGACGAGGATGGCACCATCGTCACCCAATACGCCATGGGCCCCGTCGGCGACCTCGGCCTGTTGAAGATGGATTTCCTCGGGCTGAAGACGCTTACGGTCATCCGCAACACCTGCGAGATGGTGAAGAAAACCAAGGGCGTCACGCTCGACATGGACACCTTGCCGCTCGACGACCAGAAGACCTACGACCTGCTGAACCGGGCGGAGACGCTGGGGGTGTTCCAGTTGGAATCCGGCGGCATGCGCGACCTTTGCAAAAAGTTCCAGATCACCTCCGTCGAACACATCACCGCGCTCGTGGCGCTGTATCGGCCGGGCCCGATGGACCTCATTCCGGAATTCATCAAGCGCCGCCACGGCGAGGTGAAGGTCGAATACGAGCATCCGTTGCTGGAAAGCATTTCCAAGGAGACCTATGGCATCCTGATTTATCAGGAGCAGGTGATGCAGGCAGCGCAGGTGCTGGCAGGCTACTCGCTCGGCGGCGCGGATTTGCTGCGGCGCGCTATGGGCAAGAAGAAGAAGGAGGAGATGGACAAGCAGCGCGGCACGTTCGTGAAGGGCTGCAAGGAGGTGAACAAGATTCCCGAGGCCAAGGCGAACCAGATCTTCGACCTGCTGGAAAAGTTTGCGGGTTACGGCTTCAACAAATCGCACGCCGCCGCGTATGCCATCGTTGCGTATCAAACCGCGTATCTGAAGGCGAACTACCCGGGCGAGTTCCTGAGCGCGATGATGACGAACGACATGGGCGACACCGCGAAGCTCAGTCAATACATCGCCGAGGCGCGCACGATGGGCATCGAAGTGCTGCCGCCGGACGTGAACGAGAGCCAGATGCATTTCGGTCCGGCGCCGGGGAGCGCGGCTATCCCACCCACAGCACCTTCAACCGCAACCAAAGCATCGGGAAAATCCGAAAGTCACCCGACCGGCGGGGCTGCTGCGGCTGGGGACAGCCGCGCTCCGGGAATGGCCATTCGCTTCGGTCTCGTGGCTGTGAAGGGCATCGGTGAAATCGCCGTGGAATCCCTCATCAAGGCGCGCACGGAAGCGGGTCCGTTCAAGTCGCTCGGCGATTTGTGCGAACGCGTGGACGGACGCACGGTGAACCGCAAGGCGTTGGAAGCGCTCATCAAGTCCGGTGCGTGCGACTGCTTCGGCGAAACCCGCGCCACGCTGTTCGCGAGCATTGACATGGCGTTGACCCGCGCGGCAGGAATCATCGCCGACCGCCAACGTGGACAGGCCTCGATGTTCGACATGCTGGAGGACGCCGGGAGCAAACCGGAACTCCAACTCATCAAGCTCGACGAATGGCCGCAGCACGAATTGCTCGCGGCAGAGAAGGAATTGCTCGGCTTCTACGTCACGGGCCATCCGCTGTCGCCGCTCGCACCGATTCTGGAAAAATATTCGCTGCATACGACCGTGGGACTCGCGGGCCTGCCGAACCGCTCGATGACGCGCATCGGCGGCATGGTGGGCGCGGTGCAAAGCGGCTTCTCGAAGAAAACCAACAAGCCCTACGCGCTGGTGACGCTGGAGGATCTCGAGGGCTCCGTGCAGTTCCTCTGCATGAACGAGAACTACGACAAATACCGCGAGCTGCTCGTGCAGAACAAGGCGTTGCTCGTCATCGGCGAGGTGAACACCACCGAGGACAAGCCGAAGATTTTCCCGCAGGAAATCCTGCCGTTGGAAGACGCGCCGAAGAAGTTCACCAAACAGGTCCACTTCCGGCTCCAGATGGCGCACCTAGCACCCGTGCACATGGAGCAACTCAAGGAACTGGTGGCCGCACATCCGGGCAAATGCCCGCTGTTGCTGTGCTTCATGCGCCCAACCGGCGGCGTCATCTTCGTGGATACGAACGAGCGTTACTCAGTGACGCCGTCGCTCGCTCTCCAGCAAGCCGCTGACGCCCTGCTCGGCGAGGACACCTATTACGCCAAGGTGGACACCAGCCTGCCCGAACGGCAGCGCCGCGTGTGGGAGCGCAAGCCGGCCAACGGTGGCGAGAACGAATGAGCATTTGCCCGGACCGCACTTTGCGGTGACTTTGCAGCATGACGACGCCCGTTCAAACCGACGACAGCGCGTTCCGGCCCGTGGATGATGCCGTGTGCGACCAGTGCGGACGGTTTGGCGCCTTGCGGGTCAACGAGCGCTGGCTCTGCGAGGATTGTTATTCCGTGTGCGGTTCGTGCTGCGCGGAGTTCGAGGGCAAGCCAAAGAAAGATGCCGACGTCGCCCAACCCAATTAGGGCGGCGCGCGGCTGTCCTCAGCCGCAGCGGGGGCAGGCACCAAGGCGGTCCAAATTTTCGAGGACTCGTGCGGGCCAGCGGGCGTGCTGCGGCTGGGACAGCCGCACTCCGATTCATGGAACCGGGGTAAACCAGCGCACCTTGGCCACCGAAATTTTGGAAGTGGCGTAGCGTCGAAAGCATTTGAAACCGGACCCGTTGGGGCGGCGGCATCTGATCAGACCTCCCTGCGCGCACAAGCCAAGCCGGCCAGGGGCCGGCGCACCCATGCAAGAGCGGCAGCCGCGCGAACCGGGAGCGGGCAAAAAAACAGCGCGCTTCCGGGCGGAAGCGCGCTGCAAAGGAAAGGCGAAACTTACTTGGGCGTGCAGGCGACGAACACGCCGCGCCGGTTCTTGCTCCACGCCGCTTCGTTGTGACCCTGAACCGCCGGCCGATCCTCACCGTAGCTGATGGTGCGGATGCGTTCCGGACTGATGCCGGCCTTGACCAGGTCTTCACGCAGCGAAAGGGCGCGGCGCTCACCCAGCGAGCGGTTGTATTCCTCGGTGCCACGTTCGTCGCAGTGACCTTCGATGAGCAGATAGAGCGACGGGGTGCTTTGGAGCGCTGAAGCCACTGCGCTCACCTTGCTTTCCTCGCCCGAGCGGACCGCCGAGCTGTCAAAGGCAAAATAAACCGTGTCAGCCTCAAATATGGTGCGATCCTGGTTCATGTCCTCCGGGTTCCAAGTCGCGCTCGTCGGAATCTCCCCATTGTTTCCCGTCGTGCTGCTGACATCCGAGCCGTTGGGCTTGAGGCCGGTGGTGTTATCGACAACCGGCCCTTCGTTGCCGGGCAGGCCGGTGCGTTGACCCGGGAGCGGTGTCACCTGGCCCGGGTGTTTTTTGCACCCGGTGGCGGCAACGGTCATGGCCAGTGCGAGCACCAGCAGGGCGGACAATTTAATGAGCTTCATGGTATCAGACTTTCCTTTGGGCAGGGCCGTTATTTGGCCCAACTGGGTTGTGAGTTGTTGCCCGAAATTCGGGCGGCATCCTTGACTTGTTTCGTAGGCACGTCAAGCAAAGACAGGTGGCGCGCACCGCCGCCGCGCCGGGCGAAGACCACCGTGCGCGAGTTGGGCGCCCAGGACGGATCCTCGCCCGAAACGAGCACCGTCGTCTGCCCGCCTTCGGCGGGGACCACGCAGATCTGGAAGTCACCCATTTGCGAGGTAAAGACGATCCACTTGCCGTCCGGCGACCAGTCCGGTTCGCTCGGACTGGAGACCCCGCGGGTGATGATGCGCTCGGGCGAGCCGCCGTCGGCCGAAATCTTGTAGAGCCCGCGAATGCCATTGTGCTTGGAGGCGTAGCAAATCCACCGGCCGTCCGGCGACCAGCACGGCGAGGACTCGTCCTCCCGGGTGTGCGTCAACTGCTTCAGCCCGCTGCCGTCGAGATTGCAGACATAAACGTCTGGACTGCCGCTTTTGCTGAGGATCATCGCGACGCGGCGGCCGTCGGGCGACACGGCAGCGGCCGTGTTCAAGCCGGAGTAGCGCGCAATGGTGGCGCGGGTGCCGGTGAGCAGGTCGTGCCGGAAGATGTCGGGATTGCCGAGCCGGTAGCTCGTATAGCACAGTTCCAGCTTGCCCGGAACCCACGTGGGCGCGGCGACGATGCTGTTGTCGCGCGTAACCTGCTGGGCGTTGTGGCCGTCGAAGTCGGCCATATAAATCTCGCTGTCTGCGCCGGTGTCCACCTTGAAGGCGATCTTGGTCAGCGCGATGCCCTTGCTGCCGCTCAGGGCGAAGGCGAGGTCGTCGGCCAGCGCGTGGGCCTGTCGCCGCAGCGTGCCGCCGGTGTAGGCCTTGTTGAGGAGCACCTGCTTGTTGAAGCGGTCGGTCGCCGTGCCCTGGACGTTCGGACTGGCGGTGCCGGAAATCAGATACTGCGCCTGATCCGCCGCCACGTTGATGAAGCCCATCACGTAGAGGTCGAAATTCAACACCGAACTGACTTCGCTGTTGAAGCCGGCGATGTTGATCTTGATCGGCGGCGTGGTGCCCGGCGCCTTGAACCCGCCCGGGTGAATGACCACGGCATCCTGAGCCCGGCCAACCGCGCCAGCCACGGCCAGGGTTACAAACAGTGCGAGAAGTTTTTTCATCATAGATTTCAAATTTATCCCATCATGGCCCGGGCTCGGGGATCGAATTCGAGCCAGAAGGTCTTTTGCGTGTCCTTGACGTTGTCCGGAAACGGCGCGACGTAGGAAACCTTGTCCAGCGCCTGTCGCACCGACTCGTTCAGATCGGAATTGCCGGACGCGCGTTCAATACGCGACGAGATGACCGTGCCGTCACGCCGGAGCGTGATGACCGCCACCACTTTGACATTCAGTTTGGCCACGTCCGCCGGCACCAGCCACGCCCGCATGTAGGCGCTGATCAAGGCCTGATTGAAACCGGCGTAAGGGATGCCGCCGCCACCGGGACCGGGCAAATCGCTGATCTGCACGCTCCCAGAGGCTCCTTCACGAATGCTGCTGATCGCATTGTCCAACGTGCGGCTCAACCGCTCAGCCGCGGCGCGTTCTTGGGCGCGTTCCTGAGCACGTTGGGCGGCCGCCTCAGCGGCTGACGTCGAGCTGTCCGACTTGCGAACCACTGGTTTCAAATTCACCACCGGCTTGTGGCGCTTGGGCGTGGCTTCCAACGAATCCGGATCGGGTTTGTCGTTGCGCGGTTCCGCCTTCGGTTCCGGCCTGGCTTCCGGCACCGGCTTGGGTTTTACGGGGGCCGGATCGGGCCGACGCTCCGGCTGCGGCTCAGGTTTTGCGGGCTGCGGCTGTGGCCGTGCTTCCGGACGGGCTTGAGCGGCCGGCGGCGGAATCACCTGCGCCACATTGGGATTACCGCCGCCGGTAATATCCTGTTGCAGCGTCTTGAACGGAATAAAATCAATGACCTGCTTGGTCTCCACGGTTTCGTTGGAGCGCAGGAAAGCCGGCCCCACCAGCAACACGAGCACCAGCGTGCCGTGCAGGAGGCCGGATGCGAGGACGCATTTTTTGGCGAGGCGATCCATCAGCGGCGGCCCTCCGGTTCGGTGCGCAACGAGAAGCGCGTGATGCCGTTGCGCTGACAGCGGTCAATGACCGCATACAAATCCTTGTTGCGGCCGTTTTCATCCGCGCGGATGTAAACAACGGTGTTGGGGTTCACCTTCGAGTAATACACCAGCCATTTCTCCATCAGATCGAGGTTCATCGGCCGGCGGTCCAGCATGAGGGCGCCGTTGGGCGCAATTTCGACGGTCCGAATATCGTTCGGGGTGATGGGCTTGCTCGGCGTGCCACCCTTGGCCAGTTTGAGATCCAACCCCTGCTCCAGCAACGGCGTGGTGATGACGAAGATGATCAACAACACGAACGCCAGGTCGAGCAGCGGCGTGATGTTGATTTCGTTCAACGTCACCAGATGACTGCGTTGGGAGAAGCGGCGCATGACTAAAATGCGGAGCGCGGCACGCGAAGGGCGGCATGAACGGCCGCCCACCCGAGCAGGGCGCGCCGCACACCGGACACCTGGCGCCGGGCATTACTCATCGGCCAGATACTCCGTTTCCATCTTGGAGATGAGTTCCTGCGCAAAGTTGTCCAGTTCGACCGTCAGGACGCGCAGGTTGTGAACGAGATAGTTATAGGCAAACATCGAGGGAATGGCGACGAGCAGGCCGGCCACGGTCGTGACCAGCGCCGCCGAAACGCCCGGTGCCATGGCCGTAAGCGTGGCGCTGCCGGACTGCGCAATGCCCGCGAAGGTGCTCATGACGCCCCACACCGTGCCGAGCAGACCGAGGAACGGCCCGCCGCTGACGGCAATGGCGAGGAGGATCAGGCCGGATTCGAGCTTGAGGGATTCCTGCGCCACGGCGTTTTCGAGCGAGCGCTTTACGTGCTCCGCGCTCTTGAGGGAAACGGCGGTTTTGCGGGCTTCAGGGGCGCCGCTGCGCAACCGGGCATCCAGTTCGCGGCTGCCCGACTGATAAACCACAAACAACGGGCAGGCATCGACTTGCAGCCGGCGGTCAAACAAATCCAGCACGTGCGGCTGGTTGCGAAATTCGTTGGTGAACAGGTTGTTGAGCCGTTTGGCGCGGCGCATTTGGATGGCTTTGCGGATCATCACCGACCACGCCATCACCGAGAAGATGGCGAGGCAGACAATGATGGCCTTGGCCTCGGGGCGGGCCTGGTCCCAAACATAGACCAGCTCCAGCTGTCCGGACCCGCTGCCAGCGGCAGCAAAAAAGAATAGCGCGTTCATTCCATGCAAAAGGGATACACCTACAGCTTGGTCGTGAGGAAGGAAGCGCCCAGGCGGTTTCGGCAAAAATAACTATCGGCCACCCCAAAAATAATCCCGGGACTTTCTATGCCTCATTCCCGGAAATTGCCAAGCAATTTCTGGCGGAAAATTATTCACCGGAACGCGCCGTGTCGAGGATCGCGTGAACACAATCGTCCGGCTGGCAAAAATCCCATTGATCCCCGCCCGCTCGCCCGGCATCGTCCGCCGGATGAAATCTCTTTGGCTGGCCGTTCCGGCTGCGGCTGGGTTGATCACGGGTTGTGCCGCGACCCGGCCCGGGGCGCAGACATATTTCTCACACTGGCCGGACGGCACCGCGCCCGCCGTCGTCGGGCGCCGCGTGGCGGAAAACTTCCTCGCCCGCAAGTTCGACTTTGAGACCAACCCGAAACGCCAGTTCATCATCTATCCTGAGGCCTGCGCGGGTTACGGCGCGCTAACGGTTGCGCAGCTTACCGGCGATACCAATCTCCAGGCGGAGCTGGTCCGAAAGTTTGATTTCATCCTGACGCCCGACGGCGCCCAGCACATCAACCCCGTGGCGCACGTGGATTACCGCGTGTTTGGCATCGTGCCGCTGGAGATTTACCAGCAGACCAAGGACCGGCGGTATCTGGACATCGGGCTGAAACTGGCCGACGCGCAATGGGCGAAGACCACGCCAGACGGCATCACGGCCGAGGCACGGTATTGGATCGATGACATGTATATGATCCCGGCCGTGCAAGTGCAGGCCTTCCGCGCGACCGGCGACACCAAATACCTCGACCGCGCCGCGCTTGCGATGGCGGCCTACTTCGACAAGCTTCAGCAGCCGAACGGACTGTTCTTCCACGGCACCAACGCGCCGTTTTACTGGGGCCGCGGCAACGGCTGGATGGCCGCCGGCTCGGCGGAACTGCTGCGCTCACTCCCGGCGAACCATCCACACCGTGCCCGCATTCTCGCCGGCTACCGCAAGATGATGGCCGCGTTGCTCGCCAACCAGGACCCGAACGGCATGTGGCACCAATTGATCGACAAACCCGGGTCGTGGCCGGAAACGTCCGGCTCGGCGATGTTCACCTTCGCCCTGGTGACCGGCGTGAAGAACGGCTGGCTGGACGCGAAAACCTACGGCCCGGCCGCGCGCAAATCGTGGATTACGCTGGTGGGGTATCTCGACGCGAACGCCAAAATCCGGGACGTGTGCGTCGGCACGAACAAGGGACAGAGCGAGCAATACTATCTCGACCGCCCGCGCACGACCGGCGACTTGCACGGCCAGGCGCCCATGCTCTGGACGGCCAGCGCGTTGCTGCGCTGAGCGGCATCACGTCTTCCGCAAATCGTCCAGCTTGCGTTTGGCCTGCTCGACCAATGAGCGAATTTGGGCCAGTTGCTCGGGCGCCAAGACAATCCCGCGGGTCATCTGGCCGGTGCGCAACGCAAACTCGATTTTGCCTGAGCGCCGGCTGCTGAAGGAATCCACCCGCAAACCGGCCTTCGTCGTGTAGCTGGCGTCGAAGCTCCCCATCGACGTCACCGACCAGTCAATCCGGCTCAGGTAGTCGAGTGCGTGCGTCAAGGATTCCAGTTCGTCGTAGTCCACCAGCGCCCTCGTCTCCGCTGGCTCGCTGGTTTTGACGCTGACGAGCAGCCCATGCTCTTTGCTGTCGCCTACGATGTCCTCCTTGCAGAAGACCGTAATCACGGCCGGCCCCGCGGTGACGCTGCCCACTTCGGTCCGGCCTTTGATGACGATGTTGCCCACCGTGGCTTCCACCGCTTCCAGCCTGGTGGCCGGCGGCGGGAAGTAGAGGTTGGTCATGACGGTTTGCGCCTCCGCCCCCGACGTCAACAGACCACCCCCCGTCAGAATGAGGATCAGTTTGCATGTTTTCATAACAGGTTGCCGGTTGATTTGCATGCCCCACTTCCGCCGGCGGCTCCCCTGTCCGGCTCCGGGAACGAAGGGAAACCCGGGCGGCAAGCGACGCACGTTTGACCGATGGTCAATCGCATTCGGCATCATCTGAACCGACGTCGGCCGGTGACCGCCCATTCAAGGTGAAGCCAGCCGTGGCGCGTGAATTCCCGTGTAAGGTTTGACCGGCGGGCCCGACCAAGGAGCGTTGAACCATACTGTCAAATTCATGATCACAAAAACATCCGCCCGCTGGTTTGCTTTGCTTTCCGTCTCGTGCCTGCTCCCGGCCGTTCGGTTGGCCGCAGAGACGCCCGCAACGCCGCCCAAGGTGGGCGACCCGGCACCGACGTTCACCCTCAAGACGCTCACGGGCCAGCCGGTGGCCTTGGCGGCGTTGACGGCCAAACAGCCGGTGGTGCTGGTCCTTTTGCGCGGCTGGCCCGGGTATCAATGCCCCATCTGCACCAAGCAGGTGCACCAATACGTCACCGAGGCCGCGGGTTTCACCGGCAAAGCCCAGGTGCTGATGGTCTATCCCGGTCCCGCCGACAAACTCAAGGAACACGCCGAGGAATTCCTGCATGACAAACAATGGCCGAAGGAGTTTCTCTTCGTGACGGACCCGGATTACGCCTTCACGAAGGCTTACGGATTGCGGTGGAACGCACCCGCCGAAACCGCCTATCCCGCCACCTTCATCCTCGACACCGCCGGCAAGGTGCGGTTCGCGCGGATCAGCCACTCGCACGGCGACCGCTCCAGCCCGGCCGAAGTGCTCAAGGCGCTCGACCACATCAAATAACCTCCACGCAACACGCGGCCCGGCCGGCGTGCCAACCCGACCGGCGCGTGACTCGAATCAAGCCACGGAGCCGCCGCCAAGTGCGGCATTAACCGCCCCAACGGCGGCTCCCCCTCGCCAGAACGGCGCGGCTCCCAAGAACGGCACACGGTTTGTTTTCTTTTGAGACACGCCGGCGGTGGTGACGGCGGCGGGCCCGGATTGCCGGGCGGCGCATGACCGCGCCAGCCCCGCCGTTTCTCATTCTTTGGATTCTCCTGCGTCCGAAGGATTCAGGCACAACTTCTGCACATGCGAAGTTCATTATGAGTCGTCTTTTTATTGCTTGTGACTTCGGAGAGGAACGCGGCCGTGTCATGCTGGGCACGTTGCACAAGGACCGGCTGAACATCAGCGAAGTGCACCGCTTCGCCAACGTGCCGCTCCGCGAGAAGGACGCCGTGCTGTGGGACATCGCGCAGATGTATCAGGAGACGCTGGTCGGCCTGCGCGAGATTGGCGCCTACGAAGAGCCGGTGGATGCCATCAGCTGTCACAGCTGGACGGGCGACTATTTGTTGTTTCACGCCGACGCGTCGTTCATTCCGCCCACGCATCACCACGGCGATCCGCGCACCGCGGAAGGCCGCCGCGAGGTGCTGAAGAAGCTGTCGTGGGAATCCCTCTACGCCGAGACCGGCCTCCGGGATTCCAGCCGAAGCACGCTTTATCAACTGGCCGCCGAAAAGCCCAAGACGCTCAAACGCGCAGACCATTTGATGCCCGTCGCGGATGGGTTCAACTATCTGCTCGGCGGCGTGCCGGGCGTGGAAATTTCATCGGCGGCGGCGAGTCAGCTTTACAATCCAACCACCCGCGACTGGTCGGACCGTCTGCTGAATCTCGTCGGCGTGCGCGCCAAGTTGCTGCCCTCGCTGCTCGCGGCGGGAACGCGCTTGAAGCCGCTGCGGCCGGAACTCGTCCAGGCCACGCGGCTGGAGGACACCCAGGTGGTCGCCTCCTGCTCCAACGCGCTGGCGGCGTCGCTGGTCGGCCTGCCGGTGCCGGAGGGGGAATCGTGGGCCTTCCTGCGCCTGGGCCGGGAAGCGGTCCTCGGCACCGAACTCGGGGCGCCCTTCATCAATGAAGCCAGTTGCGAAGCCCGCTTCAGCCATACGCTCGGTCATGGCGGCGCCGTGTATGGTCACCTCGAAACCGCCGGACTCGCGCTGCTGGAGGAGTGCCGGCGGATCCTGGCGGAAACCGATCCCGGGCTGGATGACGGTGCGCTGGCCTATCTGGCGGCCTCCGCACCGCCCTTGGAGTCGTTGATCAACCCAGCCGACCCGCGCTTTGCCACCAGCAACGATCTGCTCGCCAAGATTCAGGGGTTCTGCCGGGACACCGGCCAGACGGTGCCGCGCAAACCGGGTCCCATCGTCCGCTGTCTGATGGAGAGCCTTGCCCTGGCCCAGCGCCGCGCACTGGACTCGCTTGTGCAACTCACCGGCCGTGAGTTCACGCAGGTGCAATTGTTGAGCGACTCCAACAACAGCATGTTGCACCATTTCATCGCCAATGCGTTGCAGCTCCCCGTCGTCGTGGCGCCCGCTGAAACGGCGGCCATTGGCAACGTGGTCGTGCAGGCGCTCGCCATGGGCCGCATCCATTCCCTCTACGAAGCGCGCCAGTTGGTGCAGCAATCGTTCAAGTGGCCGAGCGTGCTCCCCCACCCGGCCGCCATCTGGGCACCCGCCTATGAACGCTTTCTGCAGCTTGCAGCCGCCCCGGCGGAAGCCGTTCCCGCTTAACTTCAATTCGTTGCCAACGCCGGGCGCGCGGCCCGCCGGACGGGCCGCGGCCGGATGTAAAAATGGTTCGCCTGCCAGCGTGGGTTTCCCCACTATGGCACCGCATGAATTCAATGACGGGTTATGGGCGCGGCGAGTGCTCTCAGGACGGCTTCAAAATCACGGTGGAATTGAGTTCCGTAAACCGCAAGCAGGCGGAGATTTCCCTGAACCTGCCCCGCGAACTTGAGGTGCTTGAAGGCCGCATACGCGACACCATCAACCACGCCGTTGCCCGCGGCCGGGTGAACGTGCGCGTGAGCATTCACACCGCCCGGGGCCGGAACTCGGCCCGCATGCACCTCAATCCCGAACTCGCCCGCGCCTACGCCAAGGAACTCTCCGCCCTGGCCCGGCAGTTGAAACTGAAGGACGAGGTCACGCTGGACCAGCTCGTGCGCGCGCCGGGCGTTTTTCAGACGGATGAAGAACTGGCCGGGGAGGAGGATTTCTGGCCAGCCGTGGAAACCGCGCTGAACAAGGCACTGGCCGCCCTGCTGAAGATGCGCGCCCGCGAAGGCACGCACCTCGCCAAGGACCTCACCCACCGCATCACGGTCATGCGCGCCGCGGTGGAGGAAGTGCGGCAAAACGCGCCGCAGGTGGCGGAACGCTACCGCACCGCCCTGCTCGAACGCATTCGCGCCGCAGGGCTGGAAAACATCAACACCGACGACGAACGACTGCTCAAGGAGGTGGTGCTGTTTGCCGACCGGTCGGACATTTCCGAGGAGTTGACGCGCCTGCAGAGCCATTTTCAACAATTCGACGAACTCACGCGCGCCAAGGAGCCCGTCGGCCGCACGCTGGATTTCCTGGCCCAGGAAATCAACCGCGAGATCAACACGATCGGCTCGAAGGCCAACGACGCGCTGATTTCGCGCGCGGTGGTCACGTTGAAGGCGGAACTCGAAAAATTCCGCGAACAGGCCATGAATGTTGAATAACCATGGCGCGCAAAAAAATTCCGCTGCTCGTGCTGGTTTCCGCCGCGTCCGGCGCCGGGAAGACCACGCTGGTCCGCGAAGTGCTGGCGGCGCGCCCCGACATGCAGCGCGCCGTCACCTGCACCACGCGCCCCCCGCGGCCGGACGAACAGGACGGCGTGGATTATTATTTCCTCACCCCCGAGCGCTTCGCCCGGCTGCTTGCCGCCGGCAAATTCATCGAACACGCCCGGGTGTATGGTTATGATTACGGTCTGCTGCGCGCGGAGGTGATCAAGAAACTCCGGGCGGGGACGGACGTGCTCGTCAACGTGGACGTGCAGGGCGCCGCCACCATCCGCGGCATCGCGGCCCGGGATCCCGAGGTCCAGCGCTCGCTGGTCACCATCTTTCTGTCGCCGCCCTCGCTCGCACTGCTTGCCCAGCGGCTGCGCAAACGAGGCACGGATTCCGAAAAGGTCATCGCCCGCCGGTTGCGCGCCGCCAAACGGGAAATCAAGGCCTGGCGCCACTTTGACTATCTCATCATCACGAATACCGTGGAACTGGACCGGCAGCACGCGCTGGCCATCATCGAGTCGGAAAAAATGCGGTGCCTCCGCAGCCCGGCGCCCGCCATCTGAGATCGAACATGAACGCCGCCAAGACAATTGTTCTGGGAGTGACCGGCAGCATCGCCGCCCACCGGGCCGCGGACCTGACCAGCCGCCTGACGAAGGACGGTTACGCGGTGCACGTGGTCATGACCGCCGACGCGCAGCGCTTCATCACCCCGCTGCCATTCAAAACGCTTTCGCGCCACCCGGTCGTCACGGACCTCTACGATGAAGCCGAGGGCTGGAAGCCGCAGCACATCGAACTCGCCGACGCCGCCGACCTGCTGCTGATTGCCCCGGCCACGGCCAACCTCATCGCCAAGCTGGCCCACGGCATCGCGGACGACGCGCTGAGCTGCATTGCGCTGGCGCTGAATCCCAAGGCGCGCGTGCTGGTGGCCCCGGCCATGAACGGAAAAATGTGGCTGCACCCCGCCACCCAGTTGAACGTCGGCAGGCTCAAGGCCCGCGGGGTGGAATTCATTGGTCCGGAGGAAGGTCTGCTTTCGTGCGGCTACGAGGGCATTGGCCGGCTCTGGCCGGTGGAAGGCATTGCCGACCGTGTGAAGCAACTGCTCCCGGGCTGACGCGCGCCGGCCCGGCCGTTTTGTCATGACCACCCAGGCCCGATGGCTCAGTCAACTGCTCCGCTCCCTGGAGATTCCCGCTCCGGAAATTCCCCGGCGGCTGCGGCGGGTTGAATCGGTCGAGCGCAACCTGGTCCTGCCGCTCAAAGTCTTTGCGATCGGCATCATCCTTTATTTTCTCCATCAGTCGCCATGGTTCGGCATTCCGCTGGGCTCGCTGGACATCACGGTGACGACCGTCAATGCGATTTTTGCGGCCTACATCGCCCTCAACGTGGTCGGCGCAGCCATTTTGCTGCTGGCCCGGCGCCTGCCCTTCCCGCTGGTGCAATGGTCCGTGTTTGCCCTCAGCCTTTCGGACGGCATTTTTGTCGGGGCACTGACCATCGTCAGCGGGGGCTTCGACAGTCCGTTGTTCTGGCTGTTTGCAGTGTTGATCATCCGCAACGCCGCCAGCCACCCGCCCGTGTGGTCGCAACTCGCCCTGAACGTCTGCATCTGCGCCTGCTTTGCCACGGCCTGCTCGCTGACCTTCTCGCTCAACGCACAAATCGCCGAGGAACTCTACGGCACGCCGGTGCCGCACACGCGCCGCAGCCTCGCGCACGAAGCCGGTCAACCGGGCCACATCAGCCCGGTCGAGACCACCAGTCCGGAGACATTTCTGTCGGCTGAGGATGACAGTGAAGGCGCCACCGAGCCGGTCATCATCCGCGTCATCGTGCTCCTGCTGACCAGCGTGTGGTTTTACGCCATCCAGGTGCTGCTGGAAAAACAACGGCTCGCCTCGGAGGAGGCGCGCGAGTTCGCCGCGCGGGAAAACCAATTGCGTTCCGCGGGCCGGCTGGCCGCCGAGTTCGCTCACCAGATCAAAAACCCGCTGGCCATCGTCAACAACGCGGTCTTTTCGCTCGAACGCGGCTTGAAAACCGGCAAGGGCAATCCGCAGCAGCATTTGCGCATCATCCGGGAGGAGGTGGACCGCGCCGACCGCATCATCACGCAGGTGATGGGCTACTCGCAGCTCACGGAAGGCCGCGTGGAAAAACTCGATCTCGAAGCGGAGATCCGCGGGGCCGTGTCCCAGATGTTTCCGCCGGGACTGACGTTGGGCATTTCCGTGACGCTCGATTTGCAGCCGCCCTTTCCGCCGTTGCTGATGCAGCGGCGGCATTTTTCCGAGATTCTGCTGAACCTGCTGCAAAACGCCCGCGAAGCGCTGGGGTTGCGCGGCGCCATCACCGTCTCCACCCGCGTGCGCCGCGACCAGTCGGTGGAAATCATCGTGGCCGACAATGGTCCGGGCATCGCCGCCGAGCAACTGGCCCGCATTTTCGAGGCGTATTTCACCACCAAGGAGCGGGGCACCGGCCTGGGGCTGGCCATCGTCAAAAACAACGTCGAACTTTACGGCGGCACGGTGCGCGCGGAGTCGGAGCTTGGAAAAGGCACCCGCTTCGTCCTAGTATTCCCCGCGAAAGCATCCGTCAAATTCGGTTCATGAGCAACGCCCTGCCTCCCATCCTGATCGTCGATGACGAGAAGAACATGCGTCAGACGCTGACGAACATGCTGGAGGACGATGATTATTCCGTGCGAACGGTGGAATCCGCAGAAGCCGCGCTCCGGCTGCTGGAACACGAGGAGGTGTTCATGGTCATCACCGACGCCCGGCTCGGTGGGATGACGGGTTACGAACTGCTCGCCAAGCTCCGCGCCCAGTGGCCGAATCTGCCCACGCTGATGATCACCGCCTACGCCACGCCCAAGCACGCGGTGGAGGCCATTCAGGCGGGCGCCATTGATTACCTGCCCAAACCGTTCGCTCCGGAGGAACTGCTCCACGCCGTCGGACGCTGCGCCGAGCGGCATCGTTTGCTGAAGGAGAACGCCTCGCTGCGCGCACGCGCCTCCGAGGTTTACCGCCTGGACCAGATCGTCGGCGAATGCCCGAAGATGCGCGAGCTGCGGCAGTTGATTCAAACGGTCGCGAAGACCGACGCCCGCGTGCTGGTGCTCGGCGAAAGCGGGACCGGCAAGGAACTCGTGGCCGGCGCCCTGCACAGCCTGAGCGAGCGGCGCGACCGGAACTACGTTCGCATCAACTGCGCCGCCATTCCCGAAACGCTCCTCGAGAGCGAGTTGTTCGGCCACGAAAGGGGGGCGTTCACCGGCGCGCTCAAACAGAAGCGCGGCCGCGTGGAGGAGGCTGACGGCGGCACGATCTTCCTCGATGAGATTGCGGACATGAGCCGCCCCTTGCAGGCCAAGCTGCTGCGGTTCCTCGAGGACGGCAGCTTCACCCGCGTGGGGGGAACCCAGGAATTGCGCGTCAACGTGCGGCTCGTCGCCGCCACCAACCGCAACATTGTCGAGGCGATTCACAAGGGCGATTTCCGCGAGGATTTGTTCCACCGGCTCAACGTCGTCCAGTTCCGGCTCCCGCCGTTGCGCGAGCGGGGCGACGATGTGCTGCTGCTGGCCGAGCATTTCCTGCTGCAATTCGCCACCAGCATGAACCGCTCGGTGCGTCTGCTCTCCCGCGCCGCGAGACAGAAACTGATGGCACACGCCTGGCCCGGCAACGTCCGCGAGCTGCGCAATGTCATCGAACGCGCGCTGATTCTGGAGGCGTCCGCCGAGGTGCAGCCGTCGAGCCTCCCCGATTTCCAGCTCGAGGCCCGGCTGCAACGCAACGAAGCCCCCCGGCCCGCCGGCGAATCCCTCGACGAAATCCTTGCCAACTACGAACGCGAACTCATCGCCAGCATGCTCGAACGAAATCAGCGCAGCATCACCCGGACGGCCGAGCAGTTGAAACTCAGCCGGCACGCCCTGCGTTACCGGATGCAACGCCTCAACCTCTCCGCCACCGACGCCGAGGACGAAATCACACCGGCCGGACAGTCTGAACCCGTATGAGCAGCGCCACCCTCACCCTCCTGATTTCCGGTCCCATCGCCACGGTCAAGTTCTGGCTGAACATGCAGGGCGAAACCGGCTACGTGCTGATCACACTGCTGCTGCTTGCCCTGATTGTCCTGGCCGTCTTCATCTGGGCGGCCTTTGTGCGCGACCCCGGCCGCCGCCGGCATCACCATCACCGGCATCACTCCGCGACGTGGGAACAGCCGGCCAACGATGGCAAACGCGAGCGCCACCGGCACCGCCGGAAGCACGCCCGGGATTTGCCGCGCAATCCCACCCTGGCGGAAACCCGCGGCCTGCCGCCCGTTCGGCCCCAGCCGCCGGAACCACCGGCCCCGCCCGCCTGACCCATGGAACAAAGCCGGACGATCACGCAGCGCAGCGCCTCAAACCTTGCGCTCGCCTTCATCATGTTGCCGCGTGAAAAGCGCGACGCCATGTCGGCGCTCTATGCGTTCTGCCGCGCAGTGGACGACGTGGCGGACGAGGAATCGCATTCAGTCGAACAACGCCGCGCCGCGCTGGCCGAATGGCGCGCGGACATCCAGCGCGCCTGCGCCGGCGACCCGCCCATGATGCCCACGAACCGCGAGTTCCAACCCATCATTCAACGGTTCCACCTGCCCTTCCCGTTGTTGGATGAATTGATCCGCGGTTGCGAGATGGACCTCGACACGACGAGCTACGCGACCTACGCCGACCTGGAGTTGTATTGCTACCGCGTCGCCTCGGTCGTGGGCCTGTTGAGCATTGAAATCTTCGGCTACCAAAATGCCGCCTGCCGCGACTACGCGGTCGCGCTGGGCAAGGCGCTCCAGTTTACCAACATCCTTCGTGACGTCGGCAATGATGCCCAGCGCGGGCGCATTTACCTGCCGCAAACCGAGCTCGAGCGCTTCAAGGTGAAGCCCGAGGAAATCCTGCGTGGCGAATATTCGGAGCGTTTCCGTGCACTGGCCGGGAGTTTCGCACAGCGCGCCCGCGGCTTTTACCTCACCGCCCGACAAAGCCTCGCCGCTGAAGACCGGCCCCGGATGGTCGCCGCCGAATTGATGGGCTCCGTCTATTGGCGGCTGCTCCTCAAACTGGAGCAGCAACAGTTCCAGGTGCTGCGACCGCAGCCATTGCGCCTGAGCAAACCGCACAAGCTCGCGCTCATCGTCCGGTCGTGGTGCAAGTTCGCGCTGCGGTCCAAGACCCCCAATTACGGCACGCCTTGAGCCCGCCCGCCCCCCATCGCCGCCTCATCATCAACGCCGACGACTTTGGGCTCTCCGCCTCCGTCAACGCCGCGGTCATCCGCGCTCATCGCGAGGGCATCCTGACCACGGCCAGCCTGATGGTGAACGAATCCGGCTGCGCGGAGGCGGTGCAACTGGCCAAAGCTCATCCGCGCCTCGGCGTCGGCCTGCATCTCACCCTGCTGATGGGCCACGCAGCCCTCCCGCCCGCACAAATTCCCGGATTGGTCAACGCGCGCGGCGAGTTCAGCAACCATCCGACGGGCACGGGCCTGCGTTACTTTTTTCGCCGCGAGCTGCGCGCCCAGCTGCGCACCGAGATTCACGCGCAGTTCGCACGGTTCCGCGCCACCGGACTCCCGCTCGACCACGTGAACGGTCACCTGCACCTGCACCTGCATCCCGTCGTGTTCCGGCTCCTGATGGAGGACGCGGCGGAACTGGGCATCACCCACCTGCGCCTGACGCGCGAGCCGTTCTGGCTGGATGCGCCGCTCGCCCGGGGCCAGCGCCTGTATCGGGCGTCGCACGCGCTGATTTACCTCGCACTCTCCCGTTCGGCCCGCGCCCGGCTGAGATTGAAGGGCATCCGGCACACGCGGCACGTGTTCGGCCTGCTGCAGAACGCGCGGGTGAACGAAGCCTACGTCGCCCGGCTCCTGCCCCTGCTGCCCCCGGGCGACTCGGAACTTTACTCGCATCCGTCGCTCGACGAGTTTAAGCACGAATTCGACGCGCTGATCAGCCCGCGCATCCGGGCGCTGGTCGCAGCGGAGCGGATTCAACTCATTCGTTACCAAGACCTGTAATGGCCAAAATCGTCATCATTTTGCTGATTGCCCTCGTGCTGGAGGCCGTGGGCGTCGTTTATTTAAGCGCGGGTTTGAAACAGATCGGCGAGGTGCAGCACGTCACCGCGGCGGAAATTGCCCGCATCATCGGCCGGGGCGCCACCAACAAGAACGTGCTCGTCGGCGTGCTGTTCGAGGCCATTTTTTTTGGCACGCTGCTGTATCTGCTCTCGCAACGCGACGTCAGTTTGATCTGGCCGCTGACCTCGCTGGGCTTCGTCATCACGGCGTTCGCCGCCAAGCTTGTGTTGAAGGAAGAAGTGTCCTGGGTGCGCTGGTGCGGCGTGATTCTCATCGTCATCGGCGCCGGCGTCATCACCTGGAGCGAGAAAATGAAGGAGCGGCAACAGGCCGTTGCGCCCGCGGCATCAACCCGCCCGGCGAATCAATAATTCACGCAAGGTGCCCCCGAGCCGCTGCGAACACCCGGCCAGTTCACGCTGGAAACGCATCAGCTTCGGCACCAGTCCGGGGGATTTGACCAGCGCGACGGCGAGGCGTCCGTAGCTGATGTTGCCGTCGGCTTTGGCGAGCTGGTTGAAATCCAGCGGCAGGTCCGTGTGCGCATCGTCGGAAATGACCCGGATGGTCGCTGCGGGAATGCCGCGCTCACGGCACGCGGCGCGAACCACGCCCGATTCCATTTCAACCGCGTCCGCGCCAGTCTGATGACGCAGGGCGTGTTTCTGGGCCACGGTCACAGCAATGCGATCCGCACAAAAAAATTGGACCGGCGCCGCGCCGAGTTCGATCAGGTGAGACTTGAGCTCCGTGGATTCGTCGGCGTCGAAGATCACCTTGCCCACGGGCAGGTCAGGACCCAATCCGCCGGCATAGCCGCACGTGAGCACGAGTTCGGGAGCGAACGAGGCCAGCGCACCCAGCAAGGCGCGCTTCGCGTTCGACGCGCCGATTCCGGAAATCACAACCTGACAGGCGCAATTGAGTGGCGGTTGAAAGTGCCGGGCCTCCTCGCGCACCGCGAAACAGACGAGCACCCTGCCACCACGCGCCGGTGCCGCGTTCCCCATGCCGCGTTCCGCGTTCATTTGATGCCCGCGAGCCGTTCCTTCCAGATGCGATAAAGCTCGACGGTGGCGCGCACGTCGCGCAGGCAGTATTCGGCAATCTCGCGATAGCGGCCCTCGGCGAGCAGATGCCCCACGTCCATGCCGGTCACACCATGGCTCTTGGGCGATTCGATGCCGAACGCCTTGCAGTAGAAATCGAGGTTGAAGCGCTTGGCGGCGCCTTCCCGGCCGCTCACGCCGTAGAACGTAAGTTGTTCCGCCAGATCACAATGCGGATCAACGGCGTAGCGATAACCGAGCCAGTCCTTGCGGGTGATGGACACGTTCAATAAAGCGGAACGCAGGTAGAGGAACGGCACATCGAAACCCCGTCCGTTGAACGTCACCACGGCATCGTAATGCCGCGCAACATCCCAAAAGGCGGTGAGCATCTCGGTCTCATCCGCAAACGGCACGAACTCCACCGGTCCGGCTTCACCGGCGTCGTCCTCGAAGTCATCCGCCGTGAACAACACCTGACCGCGCAGGGTTTCGGTGTTCAACATGGCGACGCAAACGACCTGCGCCGTCAGCGGCCACAGACTGAATTGCCGTTGGATCTCCACCCGCCGCGCCTCGCGCGCCGCTTCGTCGGGAATTTTCTGGAGTTCGCGGAAGAGATATTCCTGCTGCGTCTCGTCGAACGTCTCCACCGGCAGCGCGGAAGTTTCAATGTCGAAGACAAGGGTGGCCATGACTAAAAAAAGAACCAGGATGGGAAACCGATCGTGAGGATCAAGCCTGCCATCCTGGTGACCTTGCTAAGGGGCTACTTCTTCTTCGCGCCCTTCTTCTTCGCAACTTTCTTCTTCGCAGCTTTCTTCTTTGCGGCCATGGATTCTCACCTCCGATCCGTTGTTTGCGGGTTAATGTGCATCACTTACCGCAAGACACGTAACGTGACCAGAGCAAAATTCAAAAAAACTTCCGGCGAACTCTTCACGCGCGGCGCACAGGTGCTGCCTGTTCGTCCCGCGCCGTTCGCCAAAGTTGTCTGAACCTGCCAGTCGCATCGCGTTCTTCGCGCGCCACACTAGTGAGGCCGCGCGCAATGTTCAACAACAGATCGCATGACGCACCTTCGCAACCCACATCACGATCGTGAAAGATGGCGCAGTGCATTCAGGTTTGGAGCCAGCCTGCTGCGCCACCCGACGGACAGTTCGCTTCACACACGAATCTTGCCGCGGCCCGTAACTGCGTTAATCTCGCGTCACCTCGAAACCATCATGCCATGAAAACATTCGCTCACTCGATTCAACTCCTCGCGCTCGCCTCGTCGCTCGTGCTGGCTGCCGGCACGGCGGCCGCCGCCGAAACCTTTCGCCTCGATCAGCTCGACATCAGCAAAACCGAACAGGACTGGGGCCAGCCGCGCCGCAACCTCTCCATCGACGGCAATCCCTTGAAGCTGGGTGGAAAGACGTTCACCCACGGACTGGGCACCCACGCCGCCAGCTCGCTTGAACTGGAATTGAAGGGTGGTGCGGAACGCTTCACCGCCGTCGTGGGCGTGGATGACGAAAAGAAGGCCAGCGATGCCTCAGTCGAATTCAAGGTGCTGGGCGACGGCAAAACCCTCTGGACCAGCGGCGTCCTCCGCGGCGGGCAGAGCAAGCCCGTGGACGTCAAACTCGCCGGTGTTCAGCGGGTCACCTTGCAGGTCACCGATGGCGGCGACGGCATTGATTCGGATCACGCCGACTGGGCGGACGCGCAGTTTGAAGGTTGCAGCGCGAAGCCGGTGGCCTTGGGCGCCGAGCCGGAGGAACCCTACATTCTCACGCCCAAGGCGCCCGCCACCCCGCGCATCAACGGCGCCCAGGTCGTCGGCTGCCGGCCGAATCATCCATTTCTGTTCATGGTGCCCGCCACCGGCGAGCGTCCCATGACCTTCACGGCGCAAGGACTGCCGGCGGGTCTGGAACTCGACGCGCAAACCGGCCTCATCACCGGCAAGGTGGCCGCGCGCGGAGAATACAAAGTCACGCTGACGGCGCAGAACGCGCGCGGCCGCGCCACGCGCGAATTGAAGATCGTCTGTGGCGATCAAATCGCGCTCACGCCGCCGATGGGCTGGAACAGTTGGAATTGCTTCGCCGGCGCCGTCACGGCCGAAAAGGTCAAGGCCGCCGCCGATGCCATGGTCAACAGCGGACTTATTCAGCACGGCTGGACCTACATCAACATCGATGATTTCTGGGAAAAGAATCCCGCCGCCGCACCCAAGGACCCCACGCTCGGCGGTCCAGGCCGCGATGCGGAAGGCCGCATGGTGCCGAACCCGCGCTTTCCCGACATGAAAGGGCTGGCCGATTACGTGCATGGCAAGGGCTTGAAGATCGGCATCTATTCGTCGCCCGGACCGTTCACCTGCGGCGGCTGCCTGGGCAGCTTCGATCATGAGGCGCTCGATGCGCAGAGTTACGCGGCATGGGGCATTGATTACCTGAAATACGACTGGTGCTCCTACAAGCCGGAGATGGAGACCCAACGCGGCACCAAGCCGGACTTCTCGGGCATGAAACATTACTGGGGCGAACCCAAGGAGAAGAAGCTGGCTGAGTTGATGCGGCCGTATGCCGTCATGCGCGCGGCGCTCGACAAGGTGGATCGCGACATCGTTTATAGCCTCTGCCAATACGGCATGGGCGACGTCTGGGAATGGGGCGGCCAGGTCGGCGGCAACTGCTGGCGCACCACCGGCGACATCAACGACAGTTGGAGCAGCATGTCGGGCATTGGTTTCAAACAGAACGGCCACGAGAAATTCGCCAAGCCCGGCAACTGGAACGATCCCGACATGCTCGTCGTCGGCAAGGTGGGCTGGGGCCCCGCGCTGCACCCGACGAAGCTCACCCCCAGCGAGCAATACACCCACATCACCCTCTGGAGCCTGCTCTGCGCGCCGTTGCTCATCGGCTGCGACATGACACAACTGGACGCGTTCACGCTGAACCTGCTGGAGAACGACGAAGTCATCGCCGTGAACCAGGATCCGCTCGGGCAGGCCGCTGGCCGCATCGCGCAAAACGGCCAGACCGAAGTCTGGGCCAAAAAGATGGAGGACGGCTCGTATGCCGTGGGCCTCTTCAATCGCGGCCCGGTCGAAACGGAAGTCACCGTGAATTGGAGCGACCTCGGCCTGAACGGCACGCATAAAGTCCGCGATCTCTGGCGCCAGCAGGATCTGGGCACCTTCGCCAGCAGCTACAAAGTCAGCGTCCGGCGTCACGGCGCGGCCTTGGTGCGCGTGTGGTAACGGGAAAAGGATTGTCCGCGCGACAAAGACCGCCCCGCGCGGCGCACCTTTTCTCCTTTTGCCGGTTTTGGCCCGTTGGCACCATGCGTGCCAATGGGCATTTCGCTCCAGCAATTCGAGCAGATGAAGGCCCGCGTGGCGGCGCCGCGGCGCGCTGCCGCGCCCGTTCTTGCGGCCGCGCCGCCCAAGGCCGCCGCGGCCCGTGGCATCATCCTGGGCCTTGACCCCTCGCTCCGCGGCACGGGCTTCGGCGTGATTCGTTTCGCCAAAACCCAGCCGCAGATGCTCGCGTGCGGCACGATTGCCTGTCCGGCCGGCTGGCAACGTTCGCGGTGCCTCGCGCAAATTTCGCAGACGCTGCGCGACGTGGTGCGCCGGCACGCGCCCACGATGTGTGCCGTGGAAGGGCTGTTCTACGCGCAGAATTTGCAGACCGCCCTCATCATGGGTGAAGCCCGCGGCGCGGCGCTCGCCGTGGTCGCCGAAGCGGGACTGGAGATTTACGAAATCGCGCCACGCAAGGTGAAGCAGGCCATCGTCGGCTACGGCGCCGCGCAGAAGCTGGCCGTCGCGAAAATGGTGCAGCGCCTGTTGCAGCTCGCTGAACTCCCCGCACCCGATGCCGCCGATGCGCTGGCGCTGGCGCTGGCGCACGCGCAGGAGCACGGCCGGTTCAGTTTGAATGCGCCGAAGCAGATTTAGGACGGCCGAGCCAGCGTGGGTTAAATGGTTAAACAAGCAACATGCGAGATCAACAAGCCCGCCCACAAAGAACGGTTCAAATTACTAAGTTAACTCCTTCGCTCATTTAACCGACCCATGATCACCTTTCTCAAAGGCAAACTCGTCGAGGCCCTGCCCACGCAGGCGATCGTGGACGTTCACGGCGTCGGTTATGAAGTGCTCATTCCGTTGTCATCATTCGACAAGCTGCCGGCGCCGGGTGGCGACGTGCTGCTGTTGACGCATCTCGCCGTGCGCGAAGATGCCCATGTGCTTTACGGGTTCATGACCACGGCGGAGCGCGACCTGTTCCGCCTGCTCATCAACACCGTCAGCGGGATCGGCCCCAAGATCGCGCTCAACGTGCTCAGCGGCATGAACGTCACCGCGTTTCGCGGGGCCGTGGCGGGCGGCGATGTCAAGGCGCTGTCGCAAATCTCCGGCGTCGGCCGCAAGACCGCCGAGCGCATCGTGGTTGAACTCAAGGACAAGATCGGCGCGGCCGGCGCGTGGGAAGCCGCCAGCGACCGACGCACGCCGGGCTCGGCCGAGCAGAAGGTGAACGACGCCGTGCTGGCCCTGATGGCCCTGGGTTTCAAGCAGCCCGAAGCGCACGACGCCGTCCGCGCCGCGCTGGCCGTGCTCGGCGACACGGCCACCGTCGAAGAACTGGTGCGCGCCTGTCTGAAGAAAGGCTCGTGATGGCTGACGTTCCCGCCACCGCCGCTCCGGAGCCCGCGCCGCGCAAACGCGTCAGCGGCGTGGTGGTGCCGCATCGGCCCACGCGCGGACAGCGCGCACTCGCCTGGCTGGTGGCCACCTTGATGCGTCTGCTGGCCGCCACCTTGCGTTACCGGGTGGATGGTGGCCACGGACCGGCCAAACTGCCCAAAACGCCGGTCATATTTGCGCTGTGGCACAACCGGCTCGGCCTGTGCATGAAGGCCTATCACAGCTTCGTCCGCCCGCAGCACGCCACCGAGCATTTGGCGGCCTTGATCAGCGCCAGCAAGGACGGCGCGTTCCTCGCCGCCATTCTGGAGAACTTCGGCGTGCAACCGGTGCGGGGCTCGTCCAGCCGGCGTGGCGCGCAGGCGTTGCTGGAACTCAGCTCCTGGGCCGAACGCGGCTACGACCTGGCCGTCACGCCCGACGGACCGCGCGGGCCATGCTACACCATTCAGCCCGGCGTAATGACCCTCGCGCAAGTCACCGGGCTCCCCGTCGTTCCCTTCTCGTATCGGCTCAACTGGAAGATTCGCGTGAAAAGCTGGGATCGTTTTCAAATTCCCCTGCCCTTTGCCCGGTGCGAAATGTTCTTCGGAGAGCCCATTCACGTCCCCCGCGATGCCAGCGATGAGGATCGCGCCCAATTGCGCCAGCGTCTGCACGATGCGCTGATGGTGACGACGCAAGGAGAGTGAGCAAGTCGGAGCGCCGACGTTTCGTTGGCTTAAGCCAAGCGGGCCGGAAGCATGATCCCTTGTTCAGCAGACGGACGCGGATGGTGGCTGGTCCGCGTTAAAGCCAGCTGGAAGCCGGCGCTCCAACTATCCGGCGTGTTTGCCGCCTTTCCAAAAAACGAATCACACCTCATATCGCCGCCAAAATCAGGCTGGACAACATTTTGCGTCGCGCCCACGTAAAATCGTGAACAAGGATAGGCTGCAAAGCAGCGTAAATTCCCGCACGGCGCTTCACTGGTTGAGCAGTTTGATTTCGGCGCCATAGCCCTCGCGATACGTCGGGTAGCGAAACACGTAGCCCAGTTCCGCCTTCAGCTTCCGATTGCTGATCCGCTTGTTCGTCACGCCGCGTTTGCGGGAAACCTCAACATCTTCGGGCGCGGACGGTGGCAGCGGCCGGCTCAGTTTCGCGGCGAGCCACGCGAAGAAATCACGTTGCGTCACCGGCTCGTCATCCACGGCGTTGTAAATCTCCCCGGGGCGGCCTCGTTCCAACGCCGCCATGATGCAGCCCGCCACGTCGGCGCGGTGGATCATGTTCAAGGCGCGACGGCCCTCGCCTTCAATTCGCGCCTCGCCCGCGAGGAATTGTTTGAACCACCAGCCGCGCCCCGGCCCGTAGATGCCCGCCACGCGCAGCACCACGGCGGGAAAAACCCGTTCGCGCGCCGCCTCGAGAAACACCCGCTCCGTTTCGACGAGCACGCGGCCGGTTTCGGTGGGCGGTTCGGCCGGTGCGGTTTCGTCCACCCACGCGCCATCATTCTGGCCATAAACGCCCGTGCTGCTGGTGTAAACGAACTTCGCGGGCGGCGACTTGGCGAGCCAGTCAATCAGGTTCCGCGCGCCCTGCAAATACACGCGCCGGTAATCCTCCGCCCCGCCATGCGACGACGAGACGCAGTTGACGACCCAGTCATAGGCTGCGGGCAATCCACTCAACGTCGCAGGCTGGGTGATGTCCCCGGTGAGCGGAACGATTCCGTTGGTGCGCAGTTCGCCCGCGGCATCGCCACCCCGTCGCAACCCGGACACCGTGTGCCCGAGGCCGATGAGCTGCCGCCCCAATTCTAATCCAACGTAGCCAGGCCCAATGATCAACACGCGCATGGCGGGAGTTAAACGCAGAGCCGCCGGGAACGCAAAGGCGGATGGGAGCGCCGGCTTGCAGCCGGCTTTTGGACACGCGAACCCCCCAAGCCGGTCACAGACCGGCGCTCCAACCCAAGCGCAAAGAGCCTTTGTTTCCACGCGGTCGCGCGTTACTTTCTCCGCAGTGGCCGACACCTTCACAGTTCAAACCCAGCCCACCGGCACGGATTCCGTTCCGCGTTCCGCGTTCCCCATTCCGCGTTTGCCGGAATTGCTGGCGCCCGCCGGCGATTGGGAATGCGCGAAGGCCGCCGTCGAAAACGGCGCGGACGCCATTTACTTCGGGCTCGACAAGTTCAACGCCCGGATGCGCGCGCACAATTTCACCGAGGCGGACCTGCCGCGGCTGATGGAATTCCTGCACCGGCGCGGCGTGCGCGGCTACCTGACGTTCAACACGCTGGTCTTTGAAAACGAGCTCGCCAACGCCGAACACTACCTGCGCTCGGTGATCGCCGCCGGCGTGGACGCCGCCATCGTGCAGGACGTGGGCATCTGCCGGCTCATCCGCGCGCTGTCGCCGGATTTTCCGATTCACGCCTCGACGCAAATGACCATCACCAGCGCGGCGGGCGTCGCGTTTGCGCGCGCGCTGGGCTGCGATCTCGTTGTCCTCGCGCGCGAACTCTCGATCAAGGAAATCGGGAAGATTCAAGCCGCGCAGGCAAGTGCCATCCATCAATCATCAACCATCAACCATCCACTGCCGTTGGAAGTTTTCGTCCACGGCGCGCTGTGCGTGGCGTATTCGGGGCAGTGCCTGACCAGCGAATCGCTCGGCGGCCGCTCGGCCAATCGCGGCGAATGCGCACAGGCGTGCCGCATGCCCTACGATTTGATTTCCGACGGCAAGCCCGTTCCGCTCGGGGACCGCCGCTATCTGCTCAGCCCCCAGGACCTCGCCGGCCTCGACGTGCTGCCCCAACTGGTGGCCGCGGGCGTGGCTTCGCTGAAAATCGAAGGCCGGCTCAAAGCGCCGGAATACGTGGCCAACATCACGCGCGTTTACCGGAACGCGCTCGATGGACTCGGCACGAGAAGCGTGGAGCCTGGAACGGAAGCCGCCATTCCGCACCCCCCCCTTCCCGCCCCGCGTTATGAGATGGAGATGGCCTTTTCGCGCGGCCTCCACACTGGCTGGTTTGGCGGCATCAACAATCAGGAATTGGTGCACGCCCGCTTCGGGAAAAAGCGTGGCGTGCATCTCGGTGAAGTGACCCGGGTGTTTCGCGACGCCGTCGAGGTGCAGCTGGAATCCGCGCTCAAGCCCGGCGATGGCGTGGTGTTTGACGCCGGCCGGCCGGAGGAAAAGGAAGAAGGTGGACGGGTCTATGAAGTGCGGAACGCGGCGCACGGAACGCGAAACAAACCTGACGGAGCGCCCGGCTCGCAACGCGTCCTCCTCACCTTCGGTCGCGGCGCGGTAGATTTCTCGCGCATCAACGAGGGCAACAAGCTGTGGAAAACGAGCGATCCGGAACTGGAAAAGCGCTGGCGGCAGAGCTTCGAAGGCGACGCGCCCAGGTTCACGCGACCCATTTTCTTTGAAGTCCACGGCCTGCCCGGACAACCACTGACCCTGATCGCCCGCGATGAACTGGGGCACGTGGCACAGGCGGCTTCCGCCATGCCGCTCGCCGTTGCCGAGAAGCAGCCGCTCAGCACGGCGCGCCTGCGCGACCAGCTGGGGCGGCTCGGCGGCACGCCATTCCATCTCGGCGATTTGTTGAACCAGCTCGCGGACGCCGTCATGCTTCCCGTGAGCGAATTGAACCGGCTGCGCCGCGAGGTGGCCGCCGAACTGGAGCGGCAGCGCGCCCAGCCCAAACGCTGGAGCCTCCTCGACCGGGGCTCGCAAAGTGCGGAGCTCGGGGCCGGCGTTGCCCGCGCACCTGCGGTTCCTGGCGCCGCGCTCATCGACCCGCATTTGATCGTCCTCGTCCGTTCGCTGCCGCAACTGGAGGCGGCCTTGAAGTGCGGCGTCACCACGGTCTATTGCGACTTTGAAAACCCCAAAAAATATCGCGAGGCGGTGACGATGTTCCACACCGCGCGCGGCTGCCTGGTCTCCCAACCCGCGACGCTCAACCTGCAACCCGGCATCTTCGTGGCCCCGCCGCGGATTTTCAAACCCGGCGAGGAATGGACGCTCGAACAGGTGCGCTCGAGCCATGCGGATGGCTACCTCATCCGCAATTACGATCATCTGCAGTTTTTTGCGGCGGACCGGCGCGTCGGCGATTTTTCCCTGAACGTCGCCAACCATCTGGCGGCGGATTACTTCAAGCACCAGTTCGGCCTGGAGCGCGTGACGGCGAGCTACGACTTGAACTTCGACCAACTGGAGGCGCTGCTGCACGGCGCGCCGCCGGAGTGGTTCGAGGTCACGATCCATCAGCACATGCCAATGTTTCACATGGAGCATTGCGTGTTCTGCGCGTTTCTTTCCGCCGGCACGGATTACACCAACTGCGGCCGCCCCTGCGACAAACACGAAGTGCGGCTGCGCGACCGCGTGGGCGCGGAGCATCCGCTCAAGGCGGACGTGGGCTGCCGCAACACGGTGTTCAACTCCCAGGCACAGACCGGCGCGGAATACGTGGAACGCCTGCTCGCGCTGGGCGTGCGGCATTTCCGGGTTGAGTTTTTGAATGAAACGTCGGCGGAGGTCGCCACCACGCTGGCCAAGTATCGTCAGTTGTTGCGCGGTGAAATCACCGGCGCACAGTTGTGGCGCGAACTCAAGCTGCACCACCAGCTCGGGGTGACGCGGGGACAAATGGCGGGCAAATAGCCGCGCTTAAGCCGCGCGCCCGGCCAGCTGTTTGGCCAGGCGAAGGGCGGAAATCATGCTCGACGGACTGGCGATGCCCTGCCCCGCGATGTTGTAGGCGGTGCCGTGGTCGGGCGAAGTGCGGATGAACGGCAGGCCGAGCGTCCAATTGATGCCCGTGTCGAACGCCACCGTCTTGAGCGGCGCCAGCCCCTGGTCGTGATACATCGCCACGACCGCGTCAAACTCACCGGCCAGCGCATGGTGAAAAACCGTGTCGCCGCTGAGCGGACCGGCCACCTCCAGTCCGCGTTGGCGCAACGCCGCCAGAGCCGGCTCGATCAAGCGCGGCTCCTCGTCGCCAAACGCGCCGCCTTCACCGCAGTGCGGATTCAGCCCGCAGACAGCCACACGTTGACGCGCCAGCCCAAGATTGCGGCACGCCTCCGCCGCGCGTTCGACGGCGAACTGGATCTTCTCTGCCGTCAGCTTCACCGGCACGTCGCGCAGCGCGATGTGCACCGTCGCCAACGCCACGCGCAGCCAGCGGCCGCGCTCATCGTGGCCGAGCAGCATCATGACCGTGCGGTCCGCCCGGGCGCGCGCGGAAAAGAATTCGGTCTGCCCCACAAAAGGAATGCCCGCGCGATTGATTGCCTCCTTGTTCACGGGCGCCGTGACAACTGCGTGCAGCTCACCGCACAAACAGAGGTCGGCCGCTTCACCCAACCAGTCCACCGCCGCGCGGGCGGCTTCGGGAGCACCGTGGGAGAGGGAACTGGAAAGTGGTTGTGAACGGGAATCGAGCACCGTGAACCGGTCCGCCCCGAGCGACCCGTTGGCAGGCGTGAAGGCCAGGTTCAACCCCAACTGGACGTTCCAGCGTTGGATGCAATCGGCGTCTCCGATCAGGACGTAGCGCGTTTCGTCCTCGCCCGCCACGGCCCCAACGGCCTTCAGCGCCACCTCCGGACCGATGCCGGTGACGTCCCCCAAAGTGATGCCGATGCGGAGAGGCATGATGCGTTGCGCTGCCGCCGGTTCGCTGGACCGCCGCGACCCGCCGAGCCTTGCCGTGGCCGCGCTCAAAAATACCGGACGAAGGTCTTCTTCTTGAGCTTGTCGATGTATTGTTTGGCCAGGCGCGCCCGCTCCTCGACGACGAGCGTCTTTTCAATCTCGTCGCGCACTTCGCTCAGCGGCCGGATGTGCGCCGGCTTGCGATCTTCGACGAGCATGATGAAGCACGCGCCGGGCGTGTCGATTACGGGGCTGACTTCGCCGGGGTTGAGCTTGAAGGCGACGTCCGCCAGTTCCTTGCGCAGCGTGGAGCGGTCACCCCACCCCCAGTCGCCACCCTGACCGCGTTGTGAGCCCTGCGAATAAACCGTGGCCATTTCCTGAAAGGAGGCGCCCTCCTTGATCTTTTGCGCGATGTCGTGGGCGAGGTTGACGGTGTTCGTGTCGGTTTCGCCGGATTTGTTGAGGACGATCATGCGCAGCTTGACCTGGTCTTCGACCTGATAGTCCTGCTGGTGGTGCTGGTAATACTCCTCGATTTTGTGCGGCGAGATGATCAGCTCGGCCGAAATGTTTTTGCTGCGCAGCGCATCCACGATGATTTGATCGCGCATCTGCTGGCGGAATTTTTCGTAGGTCTGACCCTCGGCCTGCAGTGTCTGGGTCAGCGTTTTCCGGTCGCCATACTTCTCGCGGATGCGGTCCTGAATCGCCTCGTCGATGATGCTTTCGGGCAGGTTGTAGCCGGAGGCCTGATAGTCATGAAGAATCAACTGCCGTTGCACGAGCTCATCGAGGCTGTTACTGCGCAGTTCGCTGACCTTGTTCATGAACGCCGCCCGATCGTTGCGGAGCTGGCGGAGCGCGACGTTGACCGCGGGGGCCGCGAACAAATCCACCTCCTGGTAGGTGATGACCGAATCGTGGACGATGGCGTTGATGCCGCTGGCCAGTTCGGCCCGGGTTTTACCCGCCAGCAGCACCACCAACAACGGAAGCAAAACAACGCGCAACGATTTCATCCGAACCATAAGTGGATACTAACAATGCCCCCCGGGGGGTCAAGCGCCGCACCGGCGGACGGCTTGACGGACGCGGCGGCTCTGTTAGGCTGCCGAGCGTGAAGGGCAGCCGTTATTTTAGCCGCGTGTTTGCGTTCCGGTTTTACTGGCCGGACGGGACGGGCTTGCGGCTGCCTTGAAGCAAACATTCGTTGAACCCGATGCCGCAGGTCGCCACGCCTGCGGTTTTTTTGTGACGATCTCCGGCCAACCCCACAAACCATCATGATCATTGTGCTCAAACCCAAAATCACGCGCACCCAGGAACGCGACGTGTTGCAGGAAATCCGCAAGCTCGGCTACACGCCTCACGTCATGCGGGGCGTCGCCCGCGTGGTCATTGGCGCCATTGGCGACGAACGGACCCACAAATCGCTCGAGACGCTGGCCACCTGGCCGCAGGTCGAGAGCGTCATGCCCGTGCAGAAGCGTTACAAGCTCGTCAGCCGCGAAGCCCACCCGCAAAACTCCACCGTCACCGTGCGCCGGGAAACCCTGCTCGGTGGCAAAAAGTTCCAGGTCATGGCCGGCCCCTGCTCGGTGGAAAACGAGAAGCAGCTGCTCAGCACCGCCGCCGCGGTTAAAAAGGCTGGCGCCACCATCCTCCGCGGCGGGGCCTTCAAGCCGCGCACGTCGCCCTATGAATTCCAGGGGCTCGGCGAAAAAGGCTTGAAGCTGCTGGCCAAGGCACGCCGCGAAACCGGTTTGCCGGTCATCACGGAATTGTTGTCGGAGAATCACGCCGAACTGGTGGCGGAATACGCGGACATCCTGCAAATCGGCACCCGCAACGCGCAGAACTTCCAGCTGTTGATCGCCGCGGCCAAAACCGGCAAGCCCGTGCTGCTCAAGCGTGGCCTGTCGATGAAAATTGAGGAATGGCTGCTGGCCGGCGAATACATCCTCGCCAACGAAAATCCGAATTTAATCTTCTGCGAGCGCGGCATTCGCACGTTCGAGACCTACACGCGTAACACGCTGGATCTTTCCGCCATTCCCATCATCAAACGGGAGTCTCACGCGCCCATTGTCATCGATCCCAGCCAGGGCGCGGGCCGCGCCGATCTGGTGGCCGCGATGTGCAAGGGCGCCGTGGCCATGGGTGCCGACGGATTGCTTATCGAAGTGCACCCCAATCCGGCGGAGGCGTGGAGCGACGGCGCCCAACAACTCACGTTGGACGGTTTCGGCCGGTTGATGGAAGAGCTGCGACCGTTCATTGCCGCCGCCGGGCGCGAATAGTCCGACGGAACGGATCAGGCCACGTTGAGTGCACTTTGCAGGTCGCGTTCGAGGCGGGCAAACGCCTCCCGCAACTCGGGCAGCAGGGCGGTCGCCACCCCGAGGTCGCCGCGCTTGGCGGCCTCTTCGATGCGCAAGGTCAGGTCCACCGCGGGCTGGGCGTTGAATTGCAGCGCCGAGCCCTTAAGTTTGTGGGCGGTCCGGGCTGCAGTTGCCGCATCGCCGGCCTCGACCTCGGCGCGCAGTTTGGTCAGCAGCCCGGGCGTGGTTTCGGCAAAGAGCGTGACCAGCGTGCGGAACATTTCCGCATCGCCCTCGATGTTGGCGAGGCATTGCTGATGATCGTAACTCGGGGTGCGCGCCGCCCACCGGCCGAGACGCTGCATCACGCGATCGATGGCGTCCGCCAAATCCTGCCGCCGCACCGGCTTGGTGACGTAATCGTCCATGCCGGCCCCGAGATAACGTTCGCGGCTGCCTTTGATGGCGTGCGCGGTCAGCGCGATGATCGGCGTGTGAGGTGTCCCGGCGGCCTCCATGGCCCGGATGCGTTGGGTGGCCTCCATGCCGTCCATTTCGGGCATTTGCAGGTCCATGAAGATGAGGTCAAACCGGTCGCGTTCCACCGCCTGCACGGCCTGCCGGCCATTGCGAACGGTGAACACGGAATGCCCCATGCGCGTGAGCAAATGCATGGCAAGTTCGAGGTTCACCTCGTTGTCCTCAACCAGCAAAACGCGCAGGCGCTCGCCTGTTGCTGGAGCCGTGGTCTGCACCACCAGCCGGACGCCTTCCGGTTGCAGCACGGTCAGAATGGTGTCGAGCAGTTCGGACTGTCCGACCGGCTTGGTCAGCGCGTAATGGATGCCTTCCTCCCGGCAGCGGGCCGTTTCGCGGGCCGGTTCGGCGGACGACAACATCATGACGACCGTGGCGGACGGCATTAGTTGTTTGCGCAGCTCGCGATTCAGGGCGAACCCGTCCATCTCGGGCATTTCGTCGTCCAGAAGCACGAGAGAATAGGGGTGCTGCGCTTCGGCGGCGGCCTTGAGTTCGGCCAGGGCCGCCCGGCCGTTGGCCACGGAAGTGGGCTGCATCCCCCACCCTGTCACCATTTCGCAGAGAATGCCCCGGTTGGTTTCGTCATCATCCACAACCAGCACGCGTTGCGCGGCGAGCCGCTCGGGAACGTGCGGCCCGTCCGCCTGTGGATCGGTTTGCACGCGGAGACGCGCGGTGAAATGAAAACGGCTGCCCTTGCCCACCCGGCTTTCCACCCAGATTTGGCCGCCCAGCATGCGCACGAGGTTGGAGCAGATGGCCAGACCGAGGCCGCTGCCGCCAAATTTGCGGGAAATGGTTCCGTCGGCCTGCGTAAACGGCTCGAACACGTGCAGCAGCTTTTCCTCGGGAATGCCCGGCCCGGTATCGAAGACAATGAAATGCAGGTCGCTTTCCTCGGCCTTTTTTTCAGGCAACTGCCCGCGGCGCTGGGCCAGATGAACCGTATCACTGCCGGCCCGGCGCACCTCGACGCCCACGTGTCCATGCTCGGTGAACTTGATGGCGTTGCCCACGAGATTGATGATGACCTGCCGGATGCGAACCAGGTCGCCTTCCAGGATGTTCGGCACGTTGGGCAACACGTGAAACGTCAGCTCCAACCCCTTCTCGTGGGCCCGCAAGCCGAGCGATTTGAGAGTCTCGTTGAGCGCGTTGCGCAGGTTGAAGCGTTCCAGGTGCAGTTCGAGTTTGCCGGCCTCGATTTTTGAAAAGTCCAGAATATCGTTGATCAGGCGGAGCAGGTCGTTGGCGGAATTGCGCACGGTGCCGAGATAGCCGCGCTGCTCGGCCGAGAGCGGCGTCTCCAAGGCCAGTTCCGTCATGCCAATGATGCCGTTCATGGGCGTGCGGATTTCGTGGCTCATGTTGGCGAGAAACTCGCTCTTGGCCCGGTTGGCGGCTTCGGCGGACTCCTTGGCTTCACGCAAACGTTCATAAAGCCGCACGCGCATGATGGCCGCGGCCGCGCGGTGCGCGAGCGTCGAAAGGAAGTCCAGGTCGTCCTGGGAAAACTGGCGCGGCTTTGTTTCCAGGGCATAAAGCACCCCAAGCGCTTCCCCTTCCGCCAGCAGGGGAAAGCCCGCGTAGGCAGACAACCCGGAGGCTCCCAGGATGGGGTTGGTATTCAGCGTGTCCTCCCGCATGTCGCTGACAATGTGCGGCTGGCGGTTCTCCACGATCCAACGGCTCGCGCCCCCCTCGCGCCGCACATGTTCGGCCGCATACTGCCGCTCGTGGCCGGCCTCGGTGGACGTGCTGAGGGTGAAGGCCTGTTTGCGGGCGTCCCACAACACCACGCTCGCCTCCGCCGCCGGCAGGAGGTTTTTGGTGGCCAGGGTGATGCGTTCGAGCACGGCCTGCAGCTCCCGTTGCTCGTTGATGGAAAGCTCGATTTCCGCCAGCGCGGCCTGCCGCTTGAACTGTTGCGCTAGGCGTTCCTCGGCCTTCTTCCGTTCGGTGACATCCTCCGAAACGCCGATAAAGTTGATCAATCTTCCCTGGTCATCACGCACCGGAGAGATCGTCACTTCGTTCCAGAACAACTGCCCGTCCTTGCGGAAATTGCGCAGAACGACGTGGCACGAACGCCCCTGCCGCACGGCGTCCCGCAGTTCCTCCACCCCGGACTGGTCACGGTCCGTGCCCTGCAAAATGCGGCAGTTGCGACCGATCAGCTCGGCCACGCTGTAACCGGTGATGCGCGCCCAGGCGGGGTTCGCGTAAATGACCGGGTTGTCCGGCTGGTTGGGGTCCGTGATGATGATGCCGTTGCTGGCCGAAGTGATGGCACGCTCCTGCAGGCGCAACCGCGCCGTCATGCCCGCGGCGATGTCATACGCCTGCCGCCGCGCGCTGACCTGCATGAACACGACCCCAAAACCAAGCGCGGTCAGCGCCAGCCCGCAGACCAGCACAACCAGCGGCTGGCTCGAGGCTCGGGCGGCGCGAAAATCGGCCGAGGCCGAATAAAAAATCGTCCATGTGCGGTCGCCGAAGGCCAGGGTGTTCGTCAGCATGAACGGACGGCGAACGTTGTCACCCGCGACATGCAGCTGCCCGTCGTAGTCATAGATGAGCGTGTCGCGCGTGAGCACGGGACCATCGAACACCTCGAAATCAATGTCCGTTTCGCCGGCCTCGAAAATGCGGTCGAGGAGCGCGCGCAGCGGGAACCGGGCAAACACCCAGCCGCGCAAGGCCGCCCGGCGATTCTCCACGCTGGTCAGCGGGATGTTGTCCACATACACGGCCAGATACATGCTGATGATGTCCTGGCGGCGGCGGCCCTTGCCGACGTCCGATTTGGACGTGAGCGTGGCCTCGCCGAGGTCGCACGCGGCGCTGGCGGCGGCCAGTTGATTGGAATCGCTGGCGATGTCGAATCCCAGCCAGGATGACTCCTCCGGCATGGGCGCGATGTATTTGATGGGAAAGTATTCCGTCCGGTTGGTGGTTTCCGGCCAGATTTGATAGTCGGGCAGAATGGTCCGGCTGGCTTCACGGACGAAGGAGTATTTTTGCCACTCCGGAATGCGGGCGGCGTAACCGATGGTGGAAATTTCCGGGTAGAGTTTGGAGACGGCCAGCTGGTCGAGGTAGGCGCGCCACGTCTTGATGTCCGTGGCGGCATCCGGCGGCACCAGGGCGGCCGCACCGCGCAACGCCCGCTCGCCGTTGCGCAAGGAATCCAGGAGGTCGCCGCGCACGCGGTCGCACCGGTTGTTGAACTGGATCTGCTCCTGATTGCGGTAATGATGCCGCGCCTCGTTCCATAACAAGGCGGTGCCGGCCAGCCCCAGAATCAACAGCCCCCAAGCCAGGCGGGAACCGAATCCGAACCGGCTCAGCAACGTGCGCAGCATGTCCTGCTGCTCCTGTTCGGGGGCGCTGGCTTTCGGCTGGTAGGCGGAATTCATGGGTGGAACGGGGCCGCAATCTCACCAATAGTCCATTTTCCGGCTCGCTGGCAAGCCCGCCGCCACAGTCGGACCATAAAAAAACCCGGGCGGATGGTCGCATCCGCCCGGGTCCAATTCAAACGGCCTCAGAATGTGTAGGCCAGGGCACTGACGAGTTTCAGGTCGTTTTTCTTCCGACCCGGTGCCGGCTCGTTGTCGAAGGTGTCCTGTAAAAAGGTGCGCAAGCTGAGCTTCTTGGTGATGGCCGTGTCGAGACCGACTTCGGCGTTGATCACGTAATTGTTGAAATCATCCATCTGGGGCAGCCATTCGAGCGATTGCCACATCTTGGCGTGTTCGGTGAATGTGTGCTCGAACCGCTCCGCCACACGCAGGGTGGCGTAACCGTCCGTTTCGCCGCCGAGTTTTTCATAGACAAACCCCGGGCCCACTTCGCCGCGCAGGAAGGTGGTCTTGTTCTTGATAAAGTAGTAACCCACGCCCGGGCTGAGCGTCAGGCGGTAATCCAGATCCGCCACGGCATCGTGCAGGGCATCCACGCGCATCAATCCGAAGAACCGTTCGGAAAACAGCCGGTTGTATTGGCTGAAACCGTGCAAGCTTTCCGCGTTCTTGACGCCGTTGGCCTTGCCGTAAGTGCCATCCACGCCCAGGTCCAGTTCATTGGCGGTCCATTTGCGCGAGGCAAGGAGGTTGGCGGTGAACGTTGTGGAGTCCGAATTGCCACGCGTCAGCGTCAGGCCCGCCGCAGCGGAGGTTTTCCACAGGTTGGTTTCGGTGGCAGTCGGCGCGCTTTGCGCGAAACCGGCGGTCGTCATGGCGACCAGCCCGCAGGCAAGTGCGATTTTGTGTTTGAGGGTCATGTGTTGTTTTTTTATTGCGAGGTTTTCAGGCTGCCGGTTGGCCGCCGTGCGCGCAAATCGCCCCCGACGGGGCCGGTCGTAAGGCAGCACCGGCAGCTTCCGGATTGTGTTTGGGGGTGAGGGTTACTTGTTCAACAGATTGCCCACCGCGCCGGCCGCGTTGGTGGCGCCGGCCGCGGCCATGGCCTTTTGGATCTGTTCCTTCAAGCTGGTCACGAGCTGTTGCTGTTCCGGTGACAGCTTGAAATTGTTCACTTGCTGGAGGGTGTTCAGTGCATCGGAGTATTTGCTCTGCCCCAACAGCGTTTTCGCCTGGTCAATCAACTGATTCACCTTGGCATTCACGTCCGCGGAAGCTGTGCTGGTCGCCGGCTGCACGGCGGCACTGACCGTTGAAACGGCGGCGGTGGCGGCCGACTTGACCTCAGTGGCAGTCTTTTCCACCATCGGTTTGGCGGCATCAACCGCTTGGTTGGCCTCGGTGGCGACCGCGTCCGCGGCCTTCTTCATTGTGTCGCCGGTGGCCTGTGCGGCGGACGTCCCCTGATCAGTTGACGTGCCGGTGGTTTCGGATTTCTTTTCGCACCCCGCCAGGAGTGCGACTGCGCAGCAGGTGCCGAGGGCCAGGATGGTCTTTGTTGTTTTCATGGTTTTTCCTTAACTGAAGGCTGGCAGGCCGAACGGGCCTGCCAGCCGGTTGCTACGTCGTCAAATACCCTTCGCGCTCAATAAACGCGAGTGGATTCTTCCGCCGAGGTTGGCGCCGGAATGTCCGTGGACGTGCGGATGAACGTCACACGGGCATCGCCCGCCTGGGCGCCCTTGGCCTTCACGTGATATTCGAAGGATTGCTTCGGCGCGAGGCGCGGGAAGGCCGGGAACGTCACGGTCCTGCCCGCAATCGTGCCACCGTTGTCCGCGCTGACCGGCGTGAGTTCCTTCGGGAACTCAACCACCACTTTGACGTTGGTGTCTGCGGCCGTGCCTTGATTGGTCACGCGCACGTAGTAGGTCGTCTCTTCGCCCACCTGGATCGGGTCGGGATTGTCGCCCTTCTCAAGCAGCAGGGCCGAGATGCCCTTCCACACCGTGCAGGCTTCCGCCGAGTCACGGAGACCATTGGCGGTGTTGACGGCAACGTTGTTGCAATGCGTGCCGACCGTCTCCGTGGTCAGCACCACGGTGAAGGACTTCGTGGCGCCCGCGGCGAGTTCGCCCACGTTCCACGTGATGTTCTTGCCATTCACGGAGCCGCCGCCGGCGTCCACGACGGTGGTCGCCGCCGGAGCCGTGTCGGTCACGACCACGCCAGTGAGTTTGGTGTCACCCGTGTTGGAAACGACGATGTTGTAGCTGGCGCGCCGGCCGAGGAACTGCTCCTTCGGACCTTCCTTGGTGATCTTCACACCGGGCTGCTCGATTACCGTGCAGGCTTCGGCGTTCACCTTGCCGGCATTGCTGGACGCAGCTTCGGCCACGTTGCACACCTTGCCGCGTTGCGTGGCCTTGAAGGTGACGGGCATTGTCTTGGACTGGTTCGGGCCGAGGTCGCCTACGTTGACGGTGACCGGGTTGCCGCTCATGCCTTTCGGCACGGCGTCGGTGACGACGACGTTCTTGGCCGTGATGTTGCCCTTGTTCATGACCGTCACCGTATAGGTCACGTCAGAATTGATGAGCGCCGTGGCCGGACCGGTCTTGGTAATCGCCAGATCGGGTTTACCCACGAGCGTGGAGATGCAAACCTTCGGCACCGCAGTAACCGTGGCGCAGTTGACCAGTTCACCTTCCGAATCCGCCTTCACGGTCACTTTCATGGTGCGGGATTCGCCCCGGTTCAGGCTGGCGACTTTCCAGACGAGCGTCTTGCCATCCACCGCCGCCGCCGGATCACTGGAGACGTAGCTGGAACCCGCCGGGATCATGTCGGAGATGACCACGTCCGCGACGTCGCACTGGGCCACAGCGGTCAGGGTGTAGGTAATGTTTTCGCCGAGCGCCGCGACGGACGGAGCCGACTTGGTCAGTTTCACCAGACCGCAATCGGTCGTCGCTGTGCTGTAACCTTCACGAGGGGCCGGCGCAGGGGCCGGCGCTGGTTTTGTTGTTACGGGCACCGGGGCCGGCTTGGCGGCCGGCGGAGCGGGTTTCGCCGAGCTACGCATGAAGGGAGACTTGCCCGTGTAGTTCCCCAGCGGGATTTCGTAATTGTTCCGATATTGATCCGTCCACTCGTCGCCCCCCGCACTTTGAGCCTGCATGCGCGCTGCTGGCCATGCGACCAGCACGGCCGCAAGCAGACCGGTTCCAATGTTTTTGATGGTGGTTTTCATTCCTGTCTCCATTTGGTTTGTTGTTTTCGCTCCGCGGCCCAGCCTCTGAAAGAAGGCGCCGCGTTTTCCCCTTGCTGATACATACCCTGCGACTCTCTACCCCCCATCCGCAGCAAATGACGGCGCGCTGGGGGGTGAGGAAAAAGAAAACGCTTCCATTCTTCCGATGAACTGGGGTTCGAACGAAAGAGACACAACACCCGTTGCGCCAGCCCTGTTCGAATCTGCCTTTAGGTTAAGCCCAAGATGCTAAAAATCAAATGGGCGCCCCTTCTCAGGGCATCCGATCCGCTTATATTGAAGGCTAAAATCAGTCCGGAACGGATGTCGAACTACCGGGCTTTTCGGCATCCAGCATAATGATCTTGCGACCGGAAGACTTGCTGCTGGACAGGCTGTCCATGAGGGTGGGAGCCACAGGGGATGCCGGGGCCGGCGCGGGGGCCGCCGGTGTCAGCGCCGAACGCAGGGCGCCCTCCACGAGTTGTGCGCAGTGGATCTTCATCGGCGGCAACGGCCCCAGTTCGCCGGCGAGTTCTTCCGTCTTGAGGGCCAGCGCCTCCTCGGCGGTTTTGCCGCGAATCAACTCCGTGGCCAGGCTCGCCACGGCAATGGCGGTTTCACAGCCGAAGGATTGGAAGGTTGCCTGGTCGATGACCTTGCGCCCGCCTTCCTCACGGAACTTCACCCACATCCGCAGCATCTCGCCGCAATCGGAGTTGCCCACCGTGCCCACGGCATCGGCGTTCGTCATCTCGCCAACGTTCTGCGGATTGGCCAGCGCCGCGCGGATTCGTTTCTCCAAATCTTCATTCATGATTGAAATTTACCGCAGAGACGCGGAGATGCGGAGAATTATGTTTGGAAAGCAGGAAGGAGCTTTCAGGAGTTTTTGTTTCTAAAATCTGCATCCTCTATGGATCGAACATTTCCAACTCTGCGTCTCGGCGCCTCCGCGGTTCATCCCAATTTGTATCGCCGGACGGACGAATCCACTTCCTGCGACCACGCGTCGATGCCGCCACGCAGGCAACGCACATTCTGCAAGCCGTGGCCCAGAAAATACGCCGCGGCATCAAGCCCATTCTTGCCCTGGTGATCTACGACGACAAGCGGCCGCACGTTGGTGCCCTCGGCCATGATTTGCTGCATCACCGGTTGCGAAAGGAGAATCGAGCCCTCGATGTGGACCGCCTCGAACTCCTCGCGTGAACGGACATCCACCAGACGTAGCGCCGGGTCTTGTTGGCGCCAGTCCGCGAGTTCCTTCGCACCGATCAAAATCTTCTCATCCTGCTCGTGGCTGCTTTGAATGTGCGCGAGCACTTCGGGCACATCGAGATTACCATTGCGTTCACAGACGCCCGCGAGCGTTTCGGTCGGTTGGAAGCCGCAACTGCTGCACCCGCCGATGTGATAGCGCCGGAACAACGCCCGTTGCGCGCCGGGATACGCGGCGAGCACTTCGCTCATCGGGGATTGTCCAGTGATGCCGGGATTCATGCGCCGAAGAATTTTTGAATGTCCGCGAGCACCGTGACGAGCCGGTCGATTTCCGCGGTCGTGTTGTAGAAGTAAAAGCTCGCGCGGCTCGTGGATTCCACACCGAGCTTGCGCATCAGCGGTTGCGTGCAGTGATGGCCGCCGCGCAACGCGACGCCTTTCTGGTTCGCCAGCTCGGTCACGTCGTGCGCATGGATGTCGTCCAGGAGGAAGCTCACCAGACCCGCGCGACCGATGTGCGGACCGAAGATGCGGATGTTCTTCAGCGCGGTCAGCCTCTCGAACGCATACGCGCCCATTGCCATGTCGTGCTCCGCGATTTTGTCGCGGCCGAGGGCATCGAGGTAGTCCATCGCGGCGTGCAGCCCGATGGGACCGGAGATGTCCGGGGTGCCGGCCTCGAACTTGTGCGGCGCGGGCTTGTAGGTGCTCTTCTGGTATTCGGCCGTGAGAATCATTTCGCCGCCGCCGTGGTAGGGCGGCATCTGCTCCAGGATTTCACCGCGGCCGTAGAGAAAACCAATGCCCGTCGGGCCGCACATCTTGTGGCCGGACACGGCGAGGAAGTCGCAGCCGATCTCCTGCACGTCCAGCGGACGATGCCCCGCGCTCTGCGCCGCATCCACCAGCGTGGTGATGCCCTTCTTGCGCGCGCGGGCGCACAATTCGATGACGGGATTGATGGTGCCGAGCGAGTTCGAAATGTGAACCATCGAGAAAAGCTTCACGCGGTCGGTCAAAAATTCATCCAGCCGGTTCAGGTCGAGCAGGCCAATATCGCCGGTGATGGGCAGGAAGCGCAGTTCCGCGCCGGTCCGCTGCGCGAGCAACTGCCACGGCACGATGTTGCTGTGATGCTCCATCTCCGTGAGCAGGATGACGTCGCCCGCCTTGATGAACTGGTTGCCCCAGGCCGTGGCGACGAGGTTGATGCCCTCGGTGGTGCCGCGTGTCCAGATGATCTCGTCAGGGCTGCGGGCGTGAATGAACTTCGCGGCGCGTTCGCGGGCGGCTTCGAAGTGATTCGTCGCGCGCATGCTGAGTTCGTGAATGCCACGGTGCACGTTGGCGTTGTCGCGCTCGTAATAGTTGACCAGCGCCTGCACCACCTGTCGCGGCTTCTGCGACGTGGCGGCGTTGTCGAAGTAAACCAACGGCTGTCCATGAACCTGCTGATCCAGGACCGGAAAATCCTTCCGTAAGGCCGACCAATCAACTTGCTGTGAATCGCTCATTGGAATTAAACCGCAGCGGCGCGGGGGCACAGAGAAGAGTTGTCTCTCCGCGTCCCCGCGGTAAAGAATCACATCAGGCCCAACTGCAACTTCGCCGCCTCGGTGAGCATGCCCTGATTCCACGGCGGATCCCAGACGAGTTCCACCTGCACGTCCTGCACCGGATCAATGCCCAGCAGCTTGTTCTGCACGTCCTGCTGCAGCACCGGCCCCATCCCGCAACCCGGCGCAGTCAACGTCATCTTGACGCTGACCTTGTATTCGTTGCTGCCCATGGGCTCGACGGCACAGTCGTAAATCAATCCCAAGTCCACAATGTTCACCGGGATTTCCGGGTCAAAACAGGTCTTGAGCAGTTCCCAAACCTGCTTCTCCACCTGCTCCTGCGTCAGCGGACCGCCCGCCGACGCGGCGGCTTTGGCCGCCACCTCGAACCCAAGTGCGTCGGCGCTTTGGCCGTCAATGCGGAACATGTTGCCGTTGACAATGACGGTGTAGCTGCCGCCGAGCGACTGGGTGACGTAGGCCTGTTCGCCCTTGAGCAGCGTGACCTTCGTGCCCGCCGGCACGATGGACGCCTCGACATCGCGGGTCAGTGTGACTGGTTCGTTTGCACTCATGGAAAAACTTCAGTTGTGTTCGTCTTCGGTTGAGACCGGCTGGCCTTTGCCTTTAAGCGCGGCCACCAACGCGTGCCAGGACAGGATAGCGCATTTCACGCGCGCGGGAAACTTGTGCACACCCGCGAACACCGCAAGCTTGCCAACTTCACCTTCCGCCCGGCCTTTCGTGACCAGTTCGCGCACCAATTCAAACATCTGGGTGGCCTCGACGCGCGTCTTGCCCTTCACCGCCTCGGTCAGCAGCGAGGCCGAGGCCTTGGAAATGCAGCAGCCCGAGCCGACGAACGTGGCTTCCTTGATGGTGTCGCCCTCGAGGTTGAGGAACAGCTTCAACTGGTCGCCGCACAGCGGATTCTGGCCCTGCGCCGAGCAGGTGCACTGCGGCAGCTCGCGGAAATTCCGCGGATTCTTGCAGTGGTCCAGAATCACCTGCTGATAAAGATCGGCGATGTCGTCGAACATGGGCGACAATCTAACCGATTTCGGCCCGACGTCACGCCGAAGGTTTCGCAAAACTTCAGGAGGGCAACTTTGACCGAATGGGTAAAGCGCAATTACAGGTGTAACCACTTTCGCAGCCGCTCATTCAACGCCTGTTGGTCGGCGATGGAGATGGTTCCCACCACTTTGAGGACGAGATGCTCCTCCACGGTGGCCAGCTGCGACTTGATGCCGGACGGAACATTTAGTCCGGCCGCACCCCAATCTCGGAGCGGCAAATCGGTGTTGGCGAGGACGGAAGAGATCGGAACCAGGAACAGATCCGCCCCGTTGCGCCCGACGACGACTACCGGACGAACTTTGCGGCTGGTCAAATCCGTGAAAGGAATTGGAAGCAGGACGACGTCATTTCTGTAGCAGTTCATTGAAGACGTCATCCGCGTCGTTGGCCCACACCTTGGTCAGCGACTCCTCGGAAAGCTTTAGCCAGGCTTCCCGCTCGCCATCCCGGCTCTCGATGGTGACGCGCACCCGCGCGTGCTCGGGCAATGACAACGGCTCCGGGAGGAGAAGTTTCCCGTTTTCGTAGATGGCATCCACGGTCGTTGACATGGTGTGAGAGTATCGCGGGGTGGCGGGCTTGGCAAGTTGGCGGCATTGGCGCGGTGGGCAAGCTGGTGGAACTGCGCTCACCCGCGACGCCGGAGGCGATATGTAGCAATATTAACAGTTTGAGCAGAGGATCCCACTAATCTCGTTGCCAAAAGGACTGCCACTGCTAAAACCCTCGGTGGAAAGGAAAGGTATGGCTGACATCACTTTCAACTGCCCATACTGCGAACAGAAAATCGAGGCGCCAGAAGAACTCGCAGGTATCAAGGCGGAGTGCCCCGAGTGTAAGTGCGAACTCCATATTCCCAACAAGCCTGCGCCACCTCCCCCACCGGTAACACCAGTTATTCAGCCAGCGACCGGGAGCACTTCACGTCAATCTTCAGCTCCTCCTCATTTTGTTGCCGCCAAATGCCCAAGTTGCGGCGGAGATTTGCAAGTTCCTGACAATCGTGAGCAAGTTAAGTGCATGTATTGCGGCGGCGCAGTAATCATTCGCCAAGCAATCCAGTTGGTTTCCTCCGCCGTGAATTTGGATAATTTGATGGAACTGGCTAGAGCCGCTCTGGATGCAAACAATCCCAAAGAGGCATACGACTACTTCACCAAAGTTTTAGAGCACGATCCTAAAAATCCTTCTGCGTGGGCAGGCAAGGGCGAGGCGGCTGGGTGGATGTCAACTTTGGGCAATTTCAGACTGACGGAGATGCTTGCAGGACTCAACAATGCGATCAGCTACGCGGACGATGAATCTCAGTCGTTAATGTGCGAGCGTTGCTCGAACACGGTCAACACGGTTGCGATGGCCTGCTTTTCCCTCGCTCGAAATCATGTGCTGGAGTTCGCGGGAGTAGAGGGTGCTTGGGTAGAATATTTGGACCGGTGTGAAACCATCGTTGCTGCTCTAGAGGCTGGCCTTTCTTTCGACCCGAGCAGCAGGACGGCGATAGAGAACATCATCCTAATTTGCGTCAGAAATGCCGAAGGTCTCAGCTTCAAAAACTACGACAATCTTCCAAGTTCGCTTTTCGTAAGCGAACAATACGAATCAGTTCTGAGAGCTAGGATCGACAAGTATTCGGCAACAATGAAATTGTTAAACCCTGGTTTTACCAAACCTGTGATTCAAAAGGTTTCGAGCAGTGCCGGGTGGGATTTTCTGCGTGCCTTATCGGGCTAGCGGGCGAGGCGGTGCTTACTTCCCTGCCACCAGCGGATTCGCCTCCAGCCGCTCCCAGACGAGCTGGTCCAGCTCCTGCCGGACCGCTTCGTGGCGCACGCGTTCGATGATTTCACCGGCGAAGGCGTGAATCAGCATGCGCCGCGCGGTGTCCGGGCCGAGGCCGCGGGAGCGGAGGTAGAAAATGGATTCGTCGTTGAGCTGGCCAATCGTCGCGCCGTGCGTGCACTTCACATCGTCGGCATAGATCTCCAGTTGCGGCTTCGTGTCCGCCGTCGCGTCCTCGCTCAGCAGCAGGTTCTTGTTCGTCTGCTTTGCGTCCGTTTTCTGCGCCACGGGATGCACGTAGATGCGCCCGTGAAAAACGCCCTTGGATTTGCCATCGAGAATGCCGTTGAAATACTCGTGGCTGGCGCAGTTCGGCTGCGCGTGCTCAACCACCATGTGATGGTCCGCCAGCTGGTCGCCCTTGGTCAGGTAAAGTCCATTGAGCACTGCCTCCAGGCCTTCGCCCGCCAGGTTCGTGCGAATGTTGTTCCGGGACAACCGCGCCCCGAGCGCAAACGAGTGGCTGACGAACTGGCTCGTCCGCCCCAGCTTCGCGTGCAGCGCCGCCACGTGGAAGGCAGCCAGGCTTTCGTCTTGATACTTGCAATGCTCCAGCACCGCATGGTCGCCCGCGACAACCTCGGTCACCACGTTGTTGAAATACGCGGCGTCGGCCGTGCTCGCGTAACTTTCCAGCACGGTGGCCTGGGCGTTGGCTTCCACGATCAACAAGTTGCGGGCCTGGGCGGTCGCCCCGGCCTCGTTCGCGGTCGAGAGGTAAAGCAGATGGACCGGCTGCTCGAGCACCTTGCCGGCGGGAACGTGAACGAATCCCCCGTCCGTGAAAGCGGCGCTGTTGAGGGCCGTGAAGCCGTTGCCTTCGCCATTGGCCTGCCGGGCGAGGTGCGGTTCGATCAGGGCGCTGTTTTCGGTCAAGGCGGCAGCCAGGTTCTTGACCACGACGCCGGCGGGCAATGTGCCGACCTGGGACAAATCGGGCGCGAAGCGGCCGTTCACAAACACCAGCCGGTGGGCGGCCAGGGCGCCGAACGTGCACCGCTTCACCACCTCGGCATCGGGAGCCGAGCCCGGGCCGGCGGGTTTGAGCGCCAGTTTGGTGAGGGGCGCCACGTTGGTGAAACGCCAGTCTTCCTGCGCGGTGGTGGGGAACCCCTGCGCCGCAAAATGCGCGGCACCCGCTTTCCGGATGGGCGCAAGCCACGCGGGCTGGGCGGCGGTTTGGCTGGGGGCCAGTTGCTGCAACAAGGCGGCGGTGTTCTGAACTTCCTGATTTGCCATTTTCAAAAGTTTCGGTTCACGAAAAAGCGCGACACTTTTCCATGCCCGGCGCCCGCACGCAAGTGGCCAGAATGGGAAATTGGCGACACCCGGGCACGGTTCGGGCAGGCGAAAGCCAGAGGCGCGGCTGGCGCTCCCGCCCTGAATTGAACAGGGATCAACGGTTTAGGAAACCGCCGCTCTATCCATTTGAGCTACGGGAGCCGCCGGCCAACAAGCGCAGTCTATGCCACGGCAAAAAGTCGCGGCAAGCGGTTTGGCGCTTTGACAATCCGCGCGTTCGCCCCGAAATTCGGCGCAGCTTCACAATCAAGCTGGAACACGAACGATTTGGCACGATGCTGGCAACACCCGAAATCATTCAGGAAACCGAGCAGTGGAACCGCCTGGAACAGGCCCTGCCCCAGTGGTTCACGCGGCCCCTTTATCGGGCGCGAGGCGTGGCCACCCTCAACGCCGCGGGACTGGACCGGCTGCCATTGGTCACCAAGCAGGATCTGCGCGAGAATTTTCCCCAAAATTTTCTGACGCCCGCGGAGTCGTTGGACGCGTTGCTCGAAGCCAGGGCCGTTGAATTGGAATACACGTCAGGCACGTCCGAAGACCGGGTGCCGGTGCTGTTGCCGCAAGGCTGGTGGGACGCCCAGGAGGAGCGCGCCCTGCGGTTAAATCACCAGGTCGCCGCGATGCTGGACCAGCATCCCGCGCCACGCCGCGCCACGCTGACCACCCCCGTGTGCAACGGCCAGTCCTGCCCGTCCAAGTGGCTGACCCGTGCCCAACGAACCATCGGCCGCACGCTGTTCGTCAACCACGCCCGCCTCCCCTGGCTGCTGACGGACACGGAACTCGCGCAAATGGCCGCCGAAATCGCTGACTGGCAGCCGCAACTGCTGGACCTCGATCCCGTGCATGGCGCGTGGTTCGCCCTGTATTGCGAGCGGCAAGGGCTGCGTTTCCCGTCGCTGCGCTTCATCCTGTGCAGCTATGAATTTGTGAGCGTCGTGCACCGACGGATCATCGAACGCGTGTTCGGCGTGCCGGTGTGGAACCTCTACGGCGCCACCGAGACCGGCCATTTGCTGATGGAAGGCGCGGATGGGGTAATGTTGCCCAGCCGGGAAACGGCGTTCCTCGAAGTGATTGAGCCAGACGTCCGCGGCATCGGCCAGCTGGTCGTCACCTCGCTGTCGAACGATCGCATGCCGCTGGTGCGTTATCGCATCGGCGATCTGGTCGAAGTGCAACGGCAACCCTACCGCACAACTTACCGCGTTCACGGCCGGACGCGCGACGCCTTGCGCAACGCGAATGGCCAGCGCGTCACCACGTGGGATGTCGATCAATGTTTTCACGGCGTCACCAACGTCGTGCATTACCAGTTGCGACAGGCCGAAAACGGCTCCTGCTCGCTGCGCTGTCTGCCGGAAGACCGCGAACGTCCCCTGCCCGATCTGCAACCTGTGGCCCGCCGGCTGGAAGCGCTGCTGGGCTTGAGCGAGCCGCTGCAAATTGAGGTCGTGGACACCTTGCTGCCGGCACAATCCGGCAAGTTCCGCCTGACCTGCCCGGCCTGAACGAGCCTCACTTCACGCTGCCGCCAACCGCGATGACCGGGCAACGGCGCGGAATTTCCGCTTTCCTGACGCGCCCACTCGACGTCACCCTGTTCGCCGCATGCAGCCTTTTCGCGCGGTGATTTTTGACATGGATGGCGTCATCGTGGACAGCGAACCGCACCACGAACGCGCCTTCCGCGAGGTGCTGGCAGAACTCGGCTACCCGGACCTCGGCGGGCTGCGGTTTGCCGATTATGTCGGGCGCTCGGATCGCGAACTGTGGGTGGACTTCATCGCGCGCCATCAACCGCCCCAACCGCTGGATGAACTGCTTTCCCGCAAACGCGAGCGGGTGATTGAAGTGCTGCGCACCGTCCAGCCCATCTTTGCCGGGCTGCCGGAACTGGTGGAAAAGCTGGCCCGCCGCCATCCGCTGGCCGTGGCGTCCGGGTCCGAGCCGGCGGTCATCCAAACGGTTCTCGACCTGCGCGGGCTGCGCCAGTTCTTCGCCGCGGTGGTGAGCGCAGCGGAGGTGAAACACGGCAAGCCAGCCCCGGACATATTCCTCCGCACGGCGGAACTGCTCGGCGTCGCCCCGCACGAATGCGTGGTGATTGAAGACTCCAGGCCCGGCGTGGCGGCTGGTTTGGCGGCGGGCATGCAGGTCATCGCCATTACCAACACCCACGGCGCCGAGGACTTGCTGGACGCCACGTGCGTCGTCCGCTCCTACGCGGAAATCGAAGCTCTTTTGCAGCCCTGACCGGACGCCGGTCCGCGCCCGAACGGCCCGGCTTCCAACCTTGACGCCTCCGCGAAAGCTCGCCTACTCTGGATTCACGACAGATCAACGGTTGGAGAGGTGGCCGAGTGGCTGAAGGCGATGGTTTGCTAAACCGTTATACGGTCAAAAGCCGTATCGGGGGTTCGAATCCCCCCCTCTCCGCCAATCTTCCCTGCGTTCCATCTCCCTCCGCCTGCGTTTGCTGTTTACTCTGCCGCCCATGTGCCTAACCTTCCCGTCGCGGCTCGCCACCAGAGGGCCGGGAAAAGACGGCCATGTTTACACCAAAGCTGGAAGAGTTCGTGAGTCTGGCACAGCAGGGCAACCTGGTCCCCGTTGTGTGCCGGATTCTGGCTGATTTTGAAACCCCGCTCTCGGCCTACCGCAAGCTCCGCGGCCAGGGCGAATCGTTCCTGCTCGAATCCATCGAGGGCGGCGACACCCTGGGACGTTACTCGTTCGTCGGGTGCAATCCGCGCGCCATCATCCGCCAGACCGGCGACCAGGTGGAAGTCATCGAAGAAGGCCGCGTGACGGAAACGTATCGCGTCACGCCGCAACCCGGCGCCGAAACAGACGTGCGCGATGGCCTCGTCGTGGTGGAACGGGTCATGCAACGCTTCAAACCCGTCACGCTGCCGGGGCTGCCGCGCTTCACGGGCGGCGCCGTCGGGTTTCTGGGCTACGAATTCATCCACGACATCGAACCCGTCGTGCCGCGTCCGCCGCGCGATGAACTGGGCACCCCGGTCCTCTATTTCCTCATTGCCGATGAAGTGCTGGTGTTCGACCGCGTGGCGCAGACCATCACCGTGATGGTCAACGCCTCCACCGCCGGCCGCGATCCGCAGGAAGCGTATGAAGACGCCTGCGACGAGCTGGGCCGGCTGTTGTCGCTGCTGGAGCAGCCGACCGAACAGCATCCCCTGCCCGTCCCGACGGACGTGCCCTACATGCCGTTTGAATCAAACGTGCCCAAGGAAAAATTTCTCGAAAACGTGGTGGCCGCGAAACGTTACATCACGTCGGGCGACATCATTCAGGTGGTCGGCTCGCAACGCTTTTCCACGCCCGTGACGGCTACTCCGCTGGACGTTTACCGCGCCGCACGCACCATCAATCCGTCGCCCTACATGTTCCTGTTGGAGCTCGAAGGCTTCTCGCTGGTTGGCGCTTCGCCGGAAATCCACGTGCGCGCCGAAGCCGGCCACGCCTCCATCCGGCCGATTGCCGGCACGCGCCCGCGCGGCAAGACGCCGGACCTGGACAACGAAAACGCCCGGGAACTGCTGGCCGATCCCAAGGAACGCGCCGAACACGTCATGTTGGTGGACCTGGCCCGCAACGACCTCGGCCGCGTGTGCGAATACGGCTCGGTGCAGGTCAAGGATCTGATGATCATCGAGCGTTACAGCCACGTGATGCACATCGTATCCCACGTGGAAGGCCAGCTGGCGGCGGGCCGCACGCCCTACGATTTGATGCGGGCCACGTTCCCGGCCGGCACGCTCAGCGGCGCGCCGAAGATTCGCGCCATGCAGATCATTTCCGAACTCGAAGGCACGGCGCGCGGGCCCTATGGCGGCTGCGTCGGCTATTTCAGTTTCAGCGGCACGCTCGACTGCTGCATCACCATCCGCACCGCGCTCATCAAGGACGGCAACGCCTACGTGCAGGCCGGCGGCGGCTGGGTGAACGATTCCGTGCCGGAGAATGAATTCCAGGAAACGGTGAACAAATCCAAGGCCATGCTCAAGGCCGTGGCGATGGCAGAAAGCTTCGGCCGGTAACAGCGCCGCCTCACGGCGTTGGGCAGGCGCACTTTTCCGGCTCGCGTTGTCCGCCAAACCCTGTCTAACTCGCCCCGTCTCAGAGGGGCCATGAACGACTTCTACGCGATCGATTCCGCGCGGGTAAGCCATCGGGAATACTGGTGGGGCACCAAATCACCGCTGGTCATTGTAGGTTGGATCGCCAAGTGGCTGCGCCTGCGGATTCCGAGTTCAACCGACGATCCCAACTGCACGTCCACCCTGCCCGGTCAGGTCGAGGCGCTGCCCGCCGAGGTGATGACCCGGTTTCAACCGCTGGCCAACGAACTGGCGGCGCTTGGCTTTTACGACGTGGCGTATCACTGCTTCCACGACCCGGGCACCCAGACCACGATTTACTGGGCAACGTTTCTGCACGAGTCGGGCGTCCATTTTGCGCGGCTGCACCAGCGCCTCTGGGGGCAGGCCCAACGTTCCGACCGCGGCCTGTTCCCGATGTTTTTCACGGAGTTCACGGACGGCACCTTTCTGGTCTCATCTGCCGGCAAGCCGGACCTGGCCACGCCGGCAACGGTCCGCATGAACCGGATGCCCGGCTCGCCTTGCGCCACCCTCTGGGCAGCGCACCAACAGCTCGTGGAAGCGGAGAGCGCCAAAAAAATGCCCGCCCGCATCGCCACGCCCGAGGAGGCGCTGGCCGCGACGGAACGTCACCACGTATTGCTGCGCGATTTCAATCTCACCCGGGGCGTGTTTCGGCCCCGCACAACGGTCGAACAAACCCAGGCGGAAAACTACGGAGCGGCCATGGCCCAGGCCCAGGCCAGCGGCTTTCAACATCCGGAAGTGCTCGCTGAACTGGAGCGGCTCCAGGCGAACAAGGCCAGCTGGGGCAACGCGATCTGGATTCTGCTGCTGTCCATCGTCGCGTTCGTTGCGCTGGGCGCCGCGCGCTGGAACTGGAAATTCACGCTCTGGCTCATTCCCGTGCTGCTTTTTCACGAAGCGGGCCACTGGCTCGCCATGCGGATTTTTCGCTATCGCAATCTGCGGATGTTTTTCATTCCGCTCTTCGGCGCGGCCGTGACCGGCCGGCATTGGAACGTGCCCGGCTGGAAAAAGGCCATCGTTTCGCTGGCCGGACCGGTGCCGGGCATCCTCGTGGGCGCGGTGCTCGCCGTGGTCGCGCTCATCGTGCAAAAGCCGTGGCTGAGCGAGGGCACGTTCATTCTGCTCATTTTGAATGGATTCAACCTGCTGCCCGTGCTCCCGTTGGATGGCGGACATGTGCTGCACGCCACGCTCTTCTGCCGGAATCGCTGGCTCGACATCGGCTTTCGCTGCGCGGCCATTCTCGGGTTGTTTCTGCTGGGGCTGGCCGGGCTGGGACGATTTCTGATTTACATTGCCGTGGCGCTGGGACTGGGCCTGCCGCTCGCATTCAAGCAAAGCAAGGTGGTGGATCAGATGCGCAAAACCGCCCTGCCGCCACCGCAACTGGACTCCGACCGAATCCCGCCCGAAACGGCCCAGGCCATCATCACCTCGCTGAAGGCGGAGCAGCCCAAGGGCATGTCCAACAAGATGCTGGCCCAGCAGACGCTCGCGGTTTACGAAACCTTGAACGCCAAACCGCCCGGCGCGCTGGCCACGCTGGGCCTGCTCGCCGTTCATGGCGGCGCGTTCTTCCTCGCGGTCGTGTTCTGCTTTCTGCTGGTGAACGGTCGGGAACCAACTCGAACTTGGTCCTACAATTCCGCCACGCGGAAGCCAGTTAATGCAGTATCACACTGCATTCCCACCATTGCGTCTCCGTCAAATACGATTTCCACGACGCCTATTTCTTCGACGGCTTTGACGACCTGAGCGACGACTTGGAATAGCGCCCCGCCCGGCCAACGCGGTTGCCGCCCGGCCGGAATACGACCACATTACCGCATGCAACTGCTGCTGCTCCGTCACGGCATCGCCGTCGAACCCGGCACCCCCGGCTATGCACGCGACAGCGAACGGCCCCTGACGCCGGAAGGCCGCCGCAAGACCCGGCAGATCGCCCGGGCTCTCGCCCAACTGAAACTGCGGCCCGAGGTCATCCTCACCAGTCCTTATGTGCGCGCGCATCAAACGGCGGAAATCATCGCCGTCACACTGCGCCGGAAAAAGCAACTGCACCTCTGCGCCCCGCTGGCCGGCGGCGGCGACCCGAAACAATTGATTGCCGCCATCAACCGACAGCACGGGGACGCCGAATCCGTCATGCTGGTTGGCCACGAACCGGACCTGAGCCAGCTGGCCTCCTGGCTGATCACCGGCGCGGCCGACGGTGCGGCGTTGGAATTGAAGAAAGGCGGCCTGTGCCTGCTCGAGGCGGAAACCCTGCGCGCCGGACGTTGCGCCCGGCTGCGCTGGCTTTTGCCGCCCAGGATCCTGCTGCGTTGAAGCGCGGCCGCGGTTTTGCCGCAGGGCGCCCCCCGCAACGCCGGCTTGCGCCCACCGGCTTTATTCGCGACTTTCTTCCTTCGTTTTTATGCAAACGCCCGATTCCATCCGCGAAGCGCTGAAGGCCGTGAAGTATCCCGGTTACAGCCGCGACATTGTTTCGTTTGGCCTCGTCAAGGACGTCGCCGTCAACCACGGCGCCGTCAGCGTGGCGATTGTGTTGACCACGCCGCAACCCGAGACGGCCCGGCAAATCAAGGCGGAGTGCGAACAGGTGCTGGGCACGCTGCCGGGCGTGGACAAGGTTTTCGTGGAAGTCAAACAAAGCGGCGCCGCACCCACCAACCCGGCGCACGCGCAAAGTCCATGGGCCAGTCAGAATCGCGTGCCCGGCCTCAAACGCGTCATCGCCGTGGCCAGCGGCAAGGGCGGCGTGGGCAAGTCCACGGTCAGCGTGAACCTCGCCTGCGCGCTCCAACATCTCGGCGCCCGGGTGGGGTTGCTGGATTGCGACATTTATGGCCCCAGCATTCCGCTGATGATGGGCGCCCGGGAACGGCCGACCGTCAGTGACGACAACAAGTTGATCCCGCCCGCCGCCCATGGCGTGAAGTTGATGAGCATGGGCTTCCTGCTGGAGGACGATCAACCGGTGATCTGGCGCGGACCGATGATTCAAAAAACCATCCAGCAGTTCATTCATTCGGTCGATTGGGGCGAGCTCGACTATTTGCTGGTGGATCTCCCGCCCGGCACCGGCGACGCCCAGCTTTCACTTTGCCAGACGGTGCCACTGGACGGCGGTGTGGTGGTCACGACACCACAGGAGGCCTCGCTGGGTGTGGTGCGCAAAGGCATCGCCATGTTTGAAAAGGTCAACGTTCCCATCCTCGGCATCGTGGAGAACATGAGCTACTTCGTGACGCCCGCCGGTGACCGCGTGGAAATCTTCGGGCACGGCGGCGGCAAAGCCGAAGCGGCGCGTCAAGGCATTCGCTTTCTCGGCGAAGTGCCGCTCTTCACGGAAATCCGCATCGGCGGCGACCGCGGCGAACCCGTGGCCGCCACGGCACCAGAAAGCGCTCCCGGCAAGGCGTTTATACAAGTCGCCACGGCGGTCAAGGAGGCCACGGCGTAGGTTGGTGGCGGCCGGGCAGCATTCATGCGGGGTTTGCGATTGCTGACGACGGGGGTGTTCCGCTAATACTGGCGTGGTCTTCGGTTGCCGGTTCGTAGCATCCACCACGCAAGTTTCTCCCGCGCAGGATTGCCACATCCCCACCGCCAAACGAAGCCCATTGATGGGTTATGAATTACCGAACACTCTCAATCTTTCGCGTGGCGCTCATGGTCGCCAGCCTGTCGGCCGCCGGCCGCACCCTGGCCAGCGAAAACGTTCCGCACGCGCCGTTCGCGCAGTGGGCTGATCTGCCGGCCAGAGGCGAATTCCGCGCCGGTGTCTTCTACGAGGAATCCGAGGCGTATCACATCTGGGCCGACAACACATATCATGATGTCACCTGGCACAAGAACGGGGAAACCTACGGCATCGACATCAACCAAGGCTATGTTGCCCTGCAATATGGCCTGACCGAAAAATGGGCGGCCGACCTGTCCATCGGCTACACCACGGCAGCCTGGCGTGATTTCGCCAACGGCGGCAACACGCACGGCACCGCCAAATCAACCACGGGTTTCATGGATGTGGGCCTGGGCGTGCGTTACCAGTTCTGGAACGAAACCAACGCGCCGTGCGCCTGGTGCCCGACGCTCACGTTTCGCGCGGGCGCCGTTTTGCCGGGTGGTTACAACAAGGATTTCCCCTTCGCCCCCGGCGACCGCTCCGCCGCCATCGAGCCGGAATTGCTCGCCAAAAAACACTTCGGCTGGACGGGCTTCGGCATGTATGCCGATGCGCTCTTCCGCTGGAACCGCACCACGCACAATGACCATTACATCGTTTCGACCGGATTCCTCCAGGAGATCCGGGACTGGGAATTGAACGTGGGCTACCGCCGCTTGGGAACGGTTTCCGGCGACAGCATCCAGTTCGATCCCACCACGCGCATCATCAGTTATCCGCGCGAAGTCCGCGAAATCAACGATTCCCTCGAGGCGGGCTTCCGCTACACCACGCCCCACAAGCACATCGAGTGGGGATTCTACCTGCGCGATGTCCTCGACGGCGCCAACACCGACGGCAAATTCTGGGTGGGCGGCTACGTCAACGTGCCGTTTCATTTCGGCCACGCCAAATAACCATCGCCGGCGCCGCGCCGCTTGACGCTGCGCCCATCCGCTGCGACTGTTCGCCCGCTTGGCGCAACCACCCCAGGTCGCGGCGGCAAGCAGCTTGTTCGACCGCCTCGCGCAGGCTCCCGCTGTGCAATCCCTTGTCCGGCGCCTGGAGCGGGGCGGAGCTTTGCGCGCCGCCGGCATCAGCGCACCCGCCCAGCCTTGCCTCGCCGCACTGCTGCAGCAAGACCGGTCGCCACACCCGCTCGTCATTGTCGCCGACAGCCTGAAAACGCAGGAATGGTTTCAACAGGATGTCACCACGTGGTTGCAGATTTCTGCGTCGCCGTCCCCCAACCTGCATCCCCCTTTGCCGACTTTGTTCTATCCGGCCTGGGAAATTTTGCCCCACGAAGCGAAGCTCCCGCACGCTGACGTCATCAGCGAGCGTCTGGAAACCCTGATCGCCCTGGCCGGCCCTGCCACCCGCGGCAGCGCGCCGCACCCGCTCGTGGTCACCAACGTGACCGCCCTGCTCCAGCGCACCTTTCCGTCGGCTGAACTGGCCCGCCGCACCCGCGCGTTGCGACGCGGCGACCGCACCGAACCGCTCGACCTGGTCGAATGGCTGGAGGAGCAAGGCTACGAACCCGAAGCGCAAGTCACTGCGAAGGGCGAACTCGCCTTGCGCGGCGGCATCCTCGACGTTTTTCCGCCCACCAGCCCGTGGCCGGTGCGGCTGGAATTCTTCGGCGACGAACTGGAATCCCTCCGCGAGTTTGATCCCTTGACGCAGATTTCCCGGGATGAAATCGCCGCGGTTACTCTGCCGCCGGCGGGCGAACTCGGCATTCTGAAGCAAACACTCGGGAACATCGCCGGAACGGACTCCGCCACCGGCAACGCGTTCGCCACGTTGCTCGATTATCTGCCGAACGACACAGTCGTTCTGCTCGCCGAGCCCGAAGCACTGGAGGAGCACGCGGCCATTTACGCGTCGCAAGTCCCCGCTGGCGACCCGTTCTTCGTGCCGTGGGCCGAATGGCGTCGCCAAGCCGCGCAACGCGGCCTGACGTTGGTGGAACTGGGCGAGGCCGAACCCTTGGAAGTCGCGGCGGCACAGGACGCCGGCACGCCGGAGACGATTCCACTACGCCTGCCTTCGCTTGATGCGTTCCGGCCGCTCACCGACAAGCTGCCCGAGCCGCATGTGGCCGAGGCGCAGCGGCGCGAGTTTTTCCATCAACTGCACCGCTGGCTGCGGCAGGATTATGCCGTCCACGTGTTCTGCAACAACGACGGCGAGCGTCAGCGCTTCACGGAAATCTGGCAGGAAACAGAACTGGATGAGCCGAACGCCGGCCCCACCCTGCACCTTGGCTCGCTCGCCCGCGGTTTCATCTGCGACGACGCCCGGCTCGTCGTCGTGACCGACGCGGAAATTTTCGGGCGTTACAAGCGTCAGCAGCCGCGGCGTTTGAAATCCGCCCACGCGCAGGCCGCCCGCTCCGCGCTCGACATTGATTTCACCGACCTTGAAGAAGGCGATCTCGTCGTGCACCTGCAACACGGCATCGGGCGTTTTCTCGGGTTGAAGGAGCCGCCCGCCACCGTGGGCGCCCGCAAATCCGAAAGCGCGCCACAAAAATCCGAAGAATGCCTCGTCATCGAATACGCGCCCGCTTCACCGGAACAACCAGCGCCGCGGCTTTATGTGCCGGTGACGGAGGCTCATCTCGTCAGCAAATACGTCGGCGTTGGCAAGGTGCGCCCGCCGCTCAACACGCTCGGCGGCACGCGCTGGCAGAAGGCGAAGGAGCAGGCCGAACGCGCCGTGCGCGACGTGGCGGCGGAGTTGTTGCGCATCCAGGCCGCGCGCGAATCGCAGGCGGGATTTTCCTTTGGCCCGGACACGTCGTGGCAACGCGAGTTCGAGGCGGCGTTTGTCTTCGAGGAAACGCCCGACCAATGGCGCGCGATTCAAGAAACCAAAACCGACATGGAACGGCCAAAACCGATGGACCGCCTGATCTGCGGCGACGTCGGCTTCGGCAAAACCGAGGTGGCCATCCGCGCCGCGTTCAAGGCGGTGATGACCGGCAAGCAGGTCGCCGTGCTGGTGCCGACCACCGTTCTGGCGCAGCAGCATTTCAACACGTTCCGCGAGCGCATGGCGGATTACCCGGTGCGGGTCGAGCTGCTTTCGCGCTTCCGTTCCCGGCGCGCCCAGCAGAAAGTCATCGAGGACCTCGCCACAGGCGCGGTGGACATCGTCATCGGCACGCACCGGCTCGTGCAATCCGACGTGGTGTTCAAAGACCTCGGGCTGGTGGTGATTGACGAGGAACAGCGCTTCGGCGTGTTGCACAAGGAGAAGTTCAAGCGGCTCCGCACGCTCGTGGACGTGCTCACGCTGAGCGCCACGCCGATTCCGCGGACGCTGTATCTCGCGCTGACCGGCGCGCGTGACATGAGCACCATCCAGACGCCGCCGCAGGACCGGTTGCCGGTGGAAACCATCGTCACGGCCTACGACGAACGGCTCATCCGCGATGCGATTCTGCGGGAATTGAACCGCGGCGGACAGGTGTTCTTCCTGCACAACCGCGTGATGACCATTGAAACGATGGCCGCCAAGCTGCGCGCCCTCGTGCCGCAGGCACGGATCATTGTGGGGCACGGCCAGATGCACGCGGACGATTTGGAGGAGGTGATGACCGCGTTCATCAACGGCGAGGCCGACGTGCTGCTCTCAACCACGATCATTGAAAGCGGCCTCGATATTCCGAACGCGAACACCATCATCATCGACCGCGCGGACCGCTTTGGCCTGAGCGATCTTTACCAGCTTCGCGGCCGCGTGGGGCGCTACAAGCACCAGGCTTACGCGTATTTGCTGATCCCGCGGCACGCGGGTTTGTTGTCGGACGCCCGCAAACGCATCAGCGCGATGAAGCAATACGCCACGCTTGGCAGCGGCTTCAAGATCGCCATGCGCGACCTCGAAATCCGCGGCGCGGGCAACCTGCTGGGCGCCGAGCAAAGCGGCCACATCACGGCGGTCGGGTTTGAACTGTATTGCGACCTGCTGAAACACAGCATCGCGGCGTTGAAGGGCGAAAAGGTGAAGCCGCGCGTCGCCGTCGAGGTGCGGCTGGATTTCCTGGTTGTGGGCGCCGTCGACGAGCCGTTTCCATCCGGCGAAACGCCCGACTCAAGGGAACGCGCTTCCCACCAGGCCACGCTCCCGCACACCTACATTCCCGAGCCGCAGCAGCGCATCGAGATTTATCGCAAACTGGCACAGGCCGCCGACCGCGCCGCCCTGGCCGGGTTGCAGAAGGAAGTGCGCGACCGTTTCGGCCCGTTGCCGCCGCCGGTGGCCATGCTGTTGTTGCTTGGCGAACTCAAACTGCTCGCGGCCGAACGCGGCATCACGGCGGTTGAAGTGCGCGACGACAAGCTCATGCTCACCCGCCACGGCGATTTTGTGCAGGTCGGCGGAAAATTTCCCCGCCTGACGAAGAAGGTTCCCGAAGCCCGGTTGAAGGAAATCCGGCGACTTTTGCAGGCGATTTGACGCGGCTTATTTGAGCGCAGCCAGATAGGCGACCAAGTCGCGCAATTCCGGCCGGGACAGCACCAGCCACAATCCCTCCGGCATCGGCGACACGGCATTGCGCCGCGATTGCACGTCCGCAACCTTGACCGTGCGCACGCCTTCATCCGCCGAATTCACCACCAGTTCGGTGGCCGACTCCCGTCGGAGCACGCCGGACGCGGCGTCGCCATTCTTGAGCAGCAGAATCACCGACTGATACCCCTCGGACGTCTGGGCGTTGGGAAAGATGATCGACTCCAAAATTTGCTCGCGAGTCTGGCGGGCGCCAAGGCCGTCCAGCGGCGGCCCCACGTCGCCACCCGAGCCGCCGACCTGGTGGCATTTGCCGCAATTGGCCTCGGGTTTCTCGAAGAACACCTTGCGGCCGGCCCCGGCATCGCCGCCGGCCAGCAGGTCGCGGTAAGGCGCGAGCGCATTGGTCACCGGCCGGGTCGCCGGGGGCGTGCCGATGTAGCGAAACCGCTCCACCCGGCGAACCTCGGCACTCACCCAGAGAATTGCGAGCAGCACGGCTACCACGAACGCGGCCAGCACAAACCACGGCCAGACGAGTTTGGGATTGGATTTCGGCGCTTCGTCCACGGGCGGCATTATCTCACGCGCCAGCCGCCATCGCACAACTCGAAAATTCTCGCCGCCCCGGGCTGCGCTCCGCATCTTCTGCGCGTGCATCTGGCTCACCTGCGACTGCGGGACTTCCGCAATTACGCGCGTCTGGATGTTGATTTTGCCCCCGGTTTCCACCTGTTGCTGGGTGACAACGCCCAGGGCAAAACCAACATCCTCGAAGCCATTTACCTGATGGCCACGCTGCGTTCGTTTCGCGGGGTGGGCAGCGCGCAAATGGTCCGGCAGGGCGCGAAAGGTTATTTCGTCGGCGGCACGGTCGTCGGCCAGGGCCAGGCTGAGATTAAAATGTATTGGTCCGCCGCCGAACGCAGTCTGGGCTTGAACGGCCGCCCGGTGAAGAAGCTCAGCGATTATCTTGGCACGTTGCGCACGGTCGTGTTCTGCACCGAGGATTTGCAACTCATCAAGGGCACGGGCCGCGTGCGGCGACGCTTCCTCGACCTGCTGCTGTCGCAAACGCAGCCGGGTTACCTGCCGTTGCTCCAGCGTTACGCCCACGCGCTCCGGTCGCGCAACGCCCTGCTCAAGCAGCGCGTGGTGGACGAGGCGGCGCTCGAAGGTTTTTCGCGGGAGCTGGTCGCCGTCGGCACCGAGATCACGCGCCAGCGCCACGAACTCGTGCCCCGCATTTCGCCGCTGGCCCGGCTCGCGTATCGCCGCATCTCCAACGACGCCGAGGAACTGCGCATTGAATACCTGCCGAGCGTAAAAAGGGATTTCGCGGTCGAACTGGCCGCCAGCCGCGCCCGCGAACGCGGCCAGCGCCTGACCCTCGTCGGCCCGCATCGCGACGAGTTGCAGCTCGACCTGAACGTGCGCGCCGCCGCCCAGTTCGGCAGCGAAGGCCAGAAACGTTCCGTCGCCATCGCGCTCAAGATGGCGCAGGCGGAATATCTCACCGGCCTGCATGGTGCCGCGCCGCTGCTGCTGATCGACGACGTCATGGGCGAACTGGACGTGAAACGCCGCAGTGGCTTCCTGCCCTTGCTGGAACAGGCGCACCGCTCGCGCGGCCAGGTCTTCATGACCTGCACGGAGGAGAACTGGCCCCGCGAACTGGGGCTGGAGCTGCAGCGGTGGGAGGTTCGTGAGGGGATGTTGTCCATTGCCTGAAAGCAGTGATTCGATGAGAACTCAAACATTGCCACCGATTCCGTTTGAAATACTCTGCGGCTCAGAGTCATGAAGCGAATCCGTCAACACAGGAACCTCTTGGCAACGCGCTCCTTCCGCCTTCTTTCCACGTAACACACATCCATGCCCGCTGAAACCCACTCCCAAATCGCCAGCTTCATCTGGAGCATCTGCAACCTGCTCCGCGGGCCGTATAAACGGAACGAATACCGCAAAGTCATCTTGCCGCTCACCGTTTTGCGCCGCTTCGACTGCATCCTCGCGCCGACCAGGGCGAAAGTGCTGAAGGAGCACGCCGCCATCAAGGCCAAGGGGGAAAACATCATCCGCCATCGTCTCTCGCAGATCACCGGCGTGCCGTTCTTCAATCTTTCCAAGTTCACGATGGCCAAGCCCGCCGAAGGCAGCGGACTCAATGGCTTGCTCGACGACCCGAACCACCTCGCGCCCAATCTCAATAGCTACATCAACGGCTTCTCGCCCAACGTCCGCGCCATCATCGAGCGCTTCAAGTTCCCCGAGCAGATCGCCTACATGGCCGAGAAAGACCTGCTCTACCTCGTCATCAAGCAGTTCGCCGCCATCGACCTCTCGCCCGACCGCGTGGACAACGTCCAGATGGGCTACGTCTTTGAGGAACTCATCCGGATCGGCGCGGAACAATCCAACGAGGAAGCCGGGGAACACTTCACCCCGCGCGAAGTGATCAAACTCATGGTCAATCTCCTCCTCTCGCCGGAGAAAGACCTCGCCCGCAGCCACGTCGTCAAGACCATCTACGACCCCGCGTGCGGCACGGGCGGCATGTTGTCCGTTGCCGAGAAATACATCCGCGATCTCAACGCCGACGCCCAGCCCAAGCTCTTCGGGCAGGACTGGAACGACGAAGCCTGGGCCGTCTGCAAGTCCGACATGCTCATCAAGGGCGAGGACGCCGACGCCGTCATCCTCGGCGACACCTTCACCAAGGACGGCTTTGACCGCACCGCTGACGGCAAGAAATGGACTTTCGATTACATGCTCGCCAACCCGCCCTTCGGCGTGGAGTGGAAGCAGCAACAGAAATACATCGAGAACGAGCGTGACACCCTCGGGTTCAGCGGACGCTTCGGTGCGGGCACGCCCCGTGTGAATGACGGTGCGCTCCTCTTCCTCCAGCACATGCTGGCCAAGATGCGCGCCCCGCAGGATGGCGGCAGCCGCCTCGCCATCGTCTTCAACGGCTCGCCCCTCTTCACCGGCGATGCCGGCGGCGGCGAAAGCGAAATCCGCCGCTGGATCATCGAGAACGACTGGCTGGAGGCCATCGTCGCCCTGCCCGAGCAGCTCTTCTACAACACCGGCATCTCCACCTACCTCTGGGTGCTCACGAACCGGAAGGAAAAGCCCCGCAAGGGCAAGGTGCAGCTCATTGATGCCCGCCAGTTCTGGGTGCAGATGGAAAAAAGCCTCGGCAACAAACGCCGCCGCATCGGCGACCCCTCCGACAAGGAGAAAGACCCCGACCACATCGGCGAACTCACCAAAATCTTCGGCAGCTTCCGCGACGGCCAGAAGCGCAAGTTCACCGTCGAAGACCCCATCACACATCAGGACGTGGAGCGCGAATTTGTCGTCAGCAAGATTTTCGACAACGAAGACTTCGGCTACCACAAGATCACCGTCGAGCGCCCGCTGCGGCTGAACTTTCAGGCCAGTGCCGAACGCCTCGCCCGGCTCGACGACGAGAGCGGCTTCAAGAACCTCGCCACCAGCGCCAAGAAAGACCCCGCCATCCGCGAAAAGGAAATCGCAGCCGGCAAAGAGCGGCAGGAAGAAATCCGCGAACTGCTCCGCGCCTTCGGCAAGGCGACCAAGGAAAAGCTTTTCAAAGACCGCACGGCGTTCCTCACCGAACTGCGCGACCTCGACCGCGCGCGCGGCGTGCGCCTGAGCGCCCCGGAACTCAAGGCCGTGCTCGCCGCCCTCGGCGAACGCGACGACACCGCCGAAATCTGCCGCGACCGCGACGGCCAGCCCGAGCCCGACGCCGACCTGCGCGACACCGAGACCGTGCCGCTCAAGGAAAGCATCGAGGCCTACTTCAAACGCGAGGTGCTGCCCCACGTGCCCGATGCGTGGATTGACACCACCAAGACCAAGGTCGGCTACGAAATTCCGCTCAACCGCCACTTCTACCGCTACGAGCCGCCGCGTCCGCTGGAAGTCATCGAGACCGACCTCAAGCGCCTCGAAGACGACATCGTGAAAATGCTTCGGGAGGTAACCGCTTTATCCGCAGATTGACGCAGATGAACGCAGATTTTCCAGACAAAGAGAAACGCGATCCCGAGACGTTTGCCATCATCGGTGCAGCCATGGAAGTGCATCGGGAATTGAAGCATGGGATGCTGGAGGCGGTTTATCAGGACGCCTTGGAAATGGAGTTCCGGTTGCGTGGAATCGTGTTCGAGAGAGAAAAGTTGTTGCGCGTCCTCTACAAGGGCCAGGTTTTGAACAGCTTTTACAAAGCCGATTTTGTCTGCTTTGGAGGTGTGATCGTGGAGTGCAAAGCCCTCTCGCAAATGGGGGGAGTCGAGGATGCACAGGTGATCAATTATCTGAGGATTACCGGCCTTGAACGGGCGGTGTTGCTCAACTTCGGGACGCCCTCGCTCCAATACAAACGGCTCGTTTTCTCCCAAAAAGAAATCTGCGCCAATCTGCGTAAATCTGCGGATTTCTCCTTATGAAGCTCCCGGCCTACCCGCGCACCAAACCCAGCGGCGTCGAATGGCTCGGCGACGTGCCGGAGCATTGGAGCGTAAAGGCAATTAAGTGGGAGACGCCGGTTCTGCGCGGCGCATCGCCGCGACCCATTGACGACCCCATCTACTTCGATGACGACGACGGCGAGTATTCGTGGGTGAGAATCTCAGACGTTACCTCGGCAGGCACATATCTAAGCAGCACAGAGCAGAAGCTCTCCCGGCTCGGCAGCTCCCTGAGCGTGAAACTGAAGCCCGGCGCACTGTTTCTCAGCATAGCTGGTTCGGTCGGAAAGCCGTGCATCACCCAAATCAAATGCTGCATTCACGACGGCTTCGTTTACTTCCCGCGTTTCAAGGGCGACGCGAAGTTTCTATATTACCTTTTTGCCAGCGGTGAACCATATCGCGGCCTCGGAAAACTGGGGACACAACTGAACCTCAACACGGACACGGTCGGCTCAATCGTTGCGGGATTCCCGGACGTCGCCGAGCAACGATCCATCGCGGCGTTTCTGGACCGGGAGACGGGGCGGGTAGACCGGTTGGTGGCGAAGAAGCGGGAGTTGATCGAGCGACTGAAGGAGAAGCGCACCGCGCTCATCTCCCACACCGTCACCCGCGGCCTGCCGCCCGCCGCCGCCCGCGCCGCCGGCCTCCCCGCCAACCCGCCCCTCAAACCCTCCGCCCTCGACTGGCTCGGCGACATCCCGGCGCATTGGGAAGTGAAGAAACTCAGTTGGCTCTTCCGTTACGCCAAAGGGCCAAGCGCCGCCATGCTGACGAAGGAATACGTCGCGGACAACGCAGGCGATTTTCCAGTCTTCAGTGGCCAAACTGAAAACGAAGGGCTGATGGGGATGATCGACTGGCACGAGTTCAACTTCGCTAGCCCAGTCATTTTCGTCACGACCGTCGGCGCACGAGCCATGAGCACGCGAATTGTTTCGTGCAAGTTCAGCCTTTCCCAAAACTGCGCTCTCATCATTCCACGGAGCAAGAACGCGAATCCACGATACTACGAAGCAGTTCTTCGTCGCCTCTTTGATTACGAACGTCGAAGCATCTCCTTAATCATGCAGCCCTCGCTCCGTTTCGACGACTTGGACAAGTTTCGCGTCCCCCTTCCACCGCCCGAAGAGCAAGCCGCGATCGCCGCGTATCTGGACGAGGAGACGGCGAAGCTGGACGCGCTGGTGGGGAAGGTGGAGGCGGCGGTGGAGCGGTTGCAGGAATACCGCACCGCCCTCATCACCGCCGCCGTCACCGGCAAGATTGATGTGAGAAAGGAATCACATGGCTAACAAATTCGAAGGCACAATCGAAGAATTGCAGGCACTGGTCAAAGCAGCCGGCATCAAAGGCAAATGGGAAGATGACGGCCAAGGCAAGCACACCTTCCGCAGCAGCGACGGTGGCGTTCTTAACTGGTGGACATCGCGAGGAACGGTCCAGTTGCAAGGCCAAGACAAGGCAAAGCAAAAACTGGAAAAGGCGATTGCCGGAGGCGCGGAGTTAACGACGGGCCAAGAGACGCAACCGGCAGCAGCAGGGAAACAGCAACCGAAGCACATCTTCATCGTTCACGGGCACGATTCTGATGCTCGCGACCAACTTGAACTCGCGTTGCACCGGCTTGGCCTGAAGCCGTTCATCTTGATGAACAGCAGTGGCGGCGGGAAAACCATCATCGAAGCACTGGAGGGCCAGATTGGCCGCGATTACACATCCGACTTTGGCATCGTGCTGATGACGCCTGATGATTTCGGCTACGCCAAGAAAGACGGCGACAAGAAAGTCGAACCGCGTGCCCGACAGAACGTCATCCTTGAGGCTGGGATGCTGCTTGCCTCGCTGACGCGGGTGCGGATGGCGATCATCGTCAAAGGTCATCTGGAAATGCCGTCCGACCTCCAGGGAATCATCCATCTCGCCTACAACGACCATGTGAAGGAAATCATCCCGAAGCTCTGCCAGCGTTTGAAAGAAGCCGGCTTCGACCTCGAACCAAACCAAATCGCCGCCGCAGCGCAATGAAGACGAACCAGCCCCCCATTGCGACCGCTGTGGCCGTCAAGGTTGACCTGCGCGGCAGTGTTGCCACTCACCGGCCAAAGCCAGTAACCTCTGCCAGCCCATGAGCTACCGAGAGCCATTGCCCGACGGATGCCCGCCCGAAGCGGCGGAGGAAATTGTCGCGTCCAGGGAGGTTTTTCGTCTGGTTCGAAACAACCCGCCGGCGTTGGATGATTTCCGCTCGCAGCGCGCCGAGAAACCGCAGGCAGTTTTTCAGGTGTCGGAGTGCCAGGCGCGCGGGCTTTCGGTCTTTGCCGACCGTCGGGATGCCGAGGCGAAGGCGCTCAAGTTGCCCCGGTTTCGCGGTTGTTTGGTCTGCCGGGTCACGCTTCAGGCGGGAGCGGGGCGGATTCAACAGACGTTCCAACCCAGTCATCATACTTGGTGGCCGCTGGCGACCTTCGATATTTTGGCGCATTGTGGAATGGAGAACGCATGAAGACCGTCCGCCACACCACCACGCTGTTCTACTACGACGGCCCGCAGGTCTTCGAGGCTCGCGATGCCATCGGCGGTCACTATGTTGCCGTGATGGTCGAGCCTCAGAACGGGCAGGACCGGTATCTGGTTGCGGGTGTTGAACCAGAACGGTTGCGGCAATTTCGCGCTGGATGGGTTGACCTCAGAAGTCTGCTGGCGGAGCGGGCGGTCGAAGATTGGTTTCTGGCTCTTGCGCCCTCGGGATTAGATGAGCCGCTGGTTCTGCAACCGGCCGCCGGCAGCCTCGCGAACAGTGAGTTTCTTCCAGACCCCGGATTCGTCCTGCATGATCGCCCGACGGAGGAAGTCGCGCTGAAGGAGGCGCGCCAGCGAAACAATCTCGTGCTCGAAGTTGCCGCTGATCCTCCCGAAGCGGCGGCAGAGCACCGCATTCGCGTCAACACGCTCATCGGCCTGCTGGGACACGTGCAGACGATGGTCAAGCACGCCTATGGCGCGGCAGTGCGTGAACTCTCGCCTGACAATCGCCGCGCAATCGACAAGACGGATGCTCATCTCATGGACGTGGTGATTCCGGCGGGAGCGGGGTCGTTTCGCGTGGTTTTGGAGGCGGCGCAGAAGCCGAACCTGGTCGGACACAGTGAACTCGCACGGGCACTCCAGCGCGTGGATGTATTGTTTGAGAACGCAAGTGATCCACAAAAGGCGCTGGCCACGGTGAAGGCGCATCGCGGCCATCTGGCCGGAGCTTACCTTCGGTTGCTGCGCTTCCTGGTGCAGCACAAGACGGGGCTGCGTTATTCATGGGCTGAACCGGGTTTCACCACGCCAAATCAGCGGGCGGTTGCCGAAGCGGAAGCCGGGCCGTTGGTAGATGTTCTTTCCGGAGTGTCCAACTTGGGCGGGGAATCGCTGACGCTGGTTGGCGAGTTTGAGAAAGTGAACCGGGGAACGGGCGCGTGGGGATTGCTGACGGAAGACGGCCTGGTATCCGGTAAAGTGCGTGACGGCGGACCAAGCCTGGACGGATTGAAGGTCGGAGCACGTTACCGGTTCGCGTGCGTGGAGGAAATTGAAGAGGTTGAAGGGACAGGCCGCGAACAACGCACGCTCTATTTGATCGAACACGAGCCTGCGTGATATGCCCGGCCAAACCACCGAACGCGCTTTTGAAAGCTACGTTGAGGAGATTCTCCTGACGCGCGGCGGCTGGAAGTCCGGCAGCAATGCGGAATGGGACAAGGAGCGGGCATTATTCCCGGCGCAAGTATTCGCGTTCCTCCAAGACACGCAAGCCAAGCTGTGGGCTGAGATGAAAATGCTGCACGCCACCGGCTTGGAGTCGTTGCTGCTCACCACCTTGATCAAGGAGTTGGATGCCAAAGGCTCGCTTCATGTGCTGCGGCATGGGTTCAAGTTTTACGGGAAGACCTTTCGCCTCGCCTACTTCAAGCCCGCGCACGGCGCGAACTTCGAGGTGCTGGAGCAGTTCGGCAAGAACCGCCTTACCGTCACGCGCCAAGTGCCGTGTCATCCCGGCGACAACCGCACGCTCGACATGGTGCTCGCGGTCAACGGTCTGCCCGTGGCGACGATTGAGCTGAAGAATCCCGGCACGGGCCAGAACTGGCGCAACGCGGTTCGCCAATACAAAGAGGACCGCGACCCGCGCGCGCCCTTGTTCGAGTTCAAGAAGCGCGCGTTGGTGCATTTCGCTGACGACCCGGACGAGGTCCACATGACCACCCGGCTGGCGGGTGAGAAGACGCATTTCCTGCCGTTCAATCGCGGCAGCCATCCCGGCCAGATCATCTGCGGCGCGGGCAATCCGCAGCACGAGTCCGGCTATCGCACCGGTTACTTTTGGGAGGACGTGCTCCAGTTCGAGAGCTTTCTCGACATCGTCGGCCACTTCCTGTTCCTCGAAAAGAAGGAGGAGAAGCAGGACGACGGTCGCGGCGGGCATCGCATCGTCGTGAAGGAGACGATGGTGTTCCCGCGATTTCATCAGATGGACGGCGTCCGCAAGCTGATTGCCGCCGCGCGAACCGAAGGGCCGGGGCGCAATTATCTCATCCAACATTCTGCCGGCAGTGGTAAGACCAACAGCATTTCGTGGCTCTCGCACCGGCTCGCCAGTTTGCATGATGCGAAAGACGCGAAGGTATTCGATTGCGTCGTCGTCATCACCGACCGGCAGGTGCTCGACCGGCAATTGCAGGATGCGATTTACCAGATTGAACACGCGCAAGGCGTGGTGAAAGCGATAGACCAGGATTCAAAGCAACTCGCGGCGGCATTGATCGACGGGACGAAGATTGTCATCACCACCTTGCAGAAGTTTCCCTTTGTGTTGCGCGGCTTGCTTCATGCCGCCGGGGCGGAGAAGCAGGACGAAGCAACCGCCGAGCAAAAGGCCGAGGCGGCGAAGTGGGAGGCGGAGATTGCCAAGCGCCGCTACGCCATCATCGTGGACGAGGCGCATTCCAGCCAGAGCGGCGAGACGGCGCGGGAATTGAAAGCCATTCTCGGCTCGGAGGCCAAGGGCGAGACTGACGAAGAAATGCCTGATTGGGAAGACCGCCTCAATCAGGTCATGCAATCGCGCGGCAAACAGCCGAACCTCAGTTTCTTCGCCTTCACCGCCACACCCAAGGGCAAGACGTTGGAGTTGTTCGGACGCAAGGGCGCGAACGGGTTGCCCGAGGCGTTTCATCTGTATTCCATGCGGCAGGCCATCGAGGAGAGGTTCATCCTCGATGTGGTGAAGAACTACACCACCTACGCCACCTATTACCGGTTGGTGAAAGCAATCGAGGACGATCCGAATCTCCCGAAGAAGAAGGCGGCGCGGGCGCTGGCCAAGTTCATGAGCCTGCACCCGCACAATATCGAGCAGAAGACCGAGGTGATGGTGGAACACTTCCGGCAGAAGGTGCGGTCGCATCTGGGCGGTCGCGCCAAGGCGATGGTCGTCACGTCCTCGCGGCTGCACGCCGTGCGCTACATGCAGGCGTTCCAGCGTTACATCACGGAGAATCAGATTCACGATGTGCGTCCGCTGGTGGCGTTCAGCGGCACGGTCAAAGACCCGGAGACCGGTTTGGAATACACCGAGCCGGGGATGAACAAGGATTATGTCACGGGCGAATCCATCAGCGAGAAGCGTTTGCCCGAGCGGTTCGCTTCGCCGGATTACCAGGTGTTGCTGGTCGCGAACAAGTATCAGACGGGATTCGACCAACCGTTGCTTTGCGCCATGTATGTGGACAAGCGGCTCGATGGCGTGCAGGCCGTGCAGACGTTGTCGCGGCTCAATCGCATGATTCCCGGCAAGGAGACGCCATTCGTGCTCGATTTCGTAAACGAGGCGGAGGACATCTACCGCGCCTTCAAGCCGTATTATGACGCGACCAGTTTGCAGGAGGCGTCCGACCCGCAGAAGCTGGAGGCGTTGAAGCACGAACTGGATGCGGCGCAGGTCTATTTCTGGAGCGAAGTGGAGGCGTTTGCGAAAGTGTTCTACAAACCAGTCGCCCGGCAGAGCGCGCAGGATCACGCGGGAATGCAATTGCATCTCCAGCCTGCCGTGGATCGCTTCAAGGCGATGACCGATGACGCGAAGCGGAGCGAGTTCCGCGAGAAGTTGAGCGGCTATGTGAACGTCTATTCGTTCATGAGCCAGATCATGCCGTGGTGCGATCCGACGTTGGAAATGCTCTACAGCTTTGGGCGCTTTCTCCTGCCGCATCTGCCGCACGACCGTGACACGGAGCGGGTGAAAATCAGCGACGAGGTCGGCCTGCAATACTACCGGCTGCAACGCATTTACGCCGGGGAGATTTCACTGCGCGAAGGCGAACCGGAAGGCGTGAAAAGTCCGACCGATGTGGGCACCGGCAAGGCGAAGGATGAAAAAGTGCCCTTGTCGCAAATCATCCAGGTGCTGAATGAACGGTTTGGGACAAATTTCACCGATGAGGACCGGTTTTTCTTCGAGCAAATCCGCGAGAAGGCCACAACCAACGAACAGGTCATCAAGCTCCGTCGCGCGAACCCGTTCGACAAATTCCAGCTTGGATTGAAGCAGTTGATTGAAAATCTCATGGTCGAGCGTATGGCGGACAACGACAAGATCGTCACCCGTTACATGGACGACAAGGAGTTTGGCAGCGCCGCATTCGATGTGTTATCCCGGGCAATTTACGAGTCAATCCCCACCGCCGAAGCGGCGGAAAAACCTTAGATTCGACCCTCAATTTCAAATTCAGCTTTCAGCTCCCGCGCTTTCCTTATTTAATCGCGCCCATGCGAATTTTGTCAGGCATCCAGCCTTCGGGCACGCTGCATCTCGGGAATTATTTCGGCATGATGAAGCCGGCCATCGAGCTGCAGGACCAGGGCGAGGCGCTCTATTTCATCGCCGATTATCACTCGATGACGTCGCTGTTCGACGCCGGGGCACGGCGGCAGAACACGCTGGGCGTGGCGCTCGATTTTCTCGCGTGCGGCCTCGACCCGAAACGCGCCGTGTTCTTCAAACAGTCCGACGTGCCGGAAGTCTGCGAGCTGGCCTGGATGCTCTCCACGCTCACGCCGATGGGCCTGCTGGAGCGCGCCCACTCGTTCAAGGACAAATCGGCCAAGGGCATTCCGGTGAACCACGGCCTCTTTGCCTATCCCGTGCTGATGGCGGCGGACATTTTGATTTACGATTCCAATGTGGTGCCGGTCGGCCAGGATCAGAAGCAACACGTCGAAATGACGCGCGACATCGCCATCAAGTTCAACGAGCAATATGGCCAGACGTTCATCATTCCCGAACCGAAAATCCGTGACGACGTGGCCAAGGTGCCGGGGCTCGACGGCGAGAAGATGAGCAAGAGCTACGGCAACACCATTGAGATTTTCGGCGATGAAAAAGCGCTCCGCAAAAAGGTCATGGCCATCAAGATGGACAGCCGCACGCCCGCCGAGCCCAAGCCGGATGCGGATCAGAATCTTGCCATTCAACTGCTAAAGGTGATCGATTCTGCAGCAGGCAGGGAATACGAGGAAAAGCTCCGCGCCGGCGGCCTGGGCTACGGGGATTTGAAGAAGAAACTGTTCGACGCCTACTGGGAGCACTTCGCGCCGGCGCGGGCCAAACGCGCCGAGCTGGTGGCCAATCTGGATTACGTCCACCAGGTGTTGCAGGACGGCGCCACCCGCGCCCGCGCGCTGGCCCGAACAGTGCTGGACCGCGCCCGTCAGGCCAGCGGGCTGGTGTGAACTTCCACTGAACCCGCGCTCGCTGCCGCGGCCTAGCGCCGTTTCTGCGCGAGCAACCACTCGTAAAGCTGCGGGTTGTTGTAGGTTTCCGTCCACGAATCGTGGAGCGCTTCGGGATAAATCGTGAGCTTCACGTGCTGGTTGCCCGCGCGGTCGCGCGCCGCTTTGACCATGCGCTCGGATTCCTCCATCGGCACCACCGGATCCTTGCCGCCGTGGAAGGCCCAAATCGGCAGCGTCCGCAGCGCCTCGGCGTCGGTCGGGCTGCCCAGCAACGCTTCGATGTAATTGCCCCCGCCGCAAATGGGCACGAGGGCCGCGAAGCGCTGCGGGTATTTCAATCCGAGGCTCCACGTGCCGAAGCCGCCCATGCTCAAGCCCGTGAGGTAAACGCGGTTGGTATCCACCCGGCAGGTGGCCTCCACGTGATCCAGCAGGCGGACGAGCGGTTCCACCGCCCAGCGTTCATTGGCCGGGCATTGCGGCGCGACGATGATGAATGGGAAATTCGTCCCGGCCTGCACGAGCTTGAGCGGGCCGTGTATCGCCACGCGCTGGAGGTCGCCGCCCCGCTCGCCCGCGCCGTGCAAAAACAGCATCAACGGCCAGCGCTGGTCGGGCCGGGCCTCATAATCCGGCGGGAGATACATCAAATAATGCAGTTCAAAGGCGTTGGTCACAACGCCGGAAAGAGTGTTGGGATGCATGGAGGGCTTCAGCGAAGTTTGCGCACGCGCCCCCACCGCAAACAGGGCGGCGAGCGTCAGGAGACAGAAGAGCTTTTTCATGGTCGTAACGGTTGCAATCGCACCTACATCATCTTCAACTTCGGCAAATCCTGCGAATCCACCAGGCCGACGGGCTCGTGCTTCGCGTTCACGACGATCAGGTCGTCGATGTTGCGTTCGTTGAAAATCTTCAGCGCCTCGACCGCCAGGGCCGTGTCGCGGACGGTGATGGGATTGGGCGTCATCACCGATTTGAGCAAGCGCGCCAGCAGCCCGGCATCGGTGGACATGTGCCGGCGAAAGTCGCCATCGGTGAACACGCCCGTCAATTTGCCCCGGGCGTTGACCACGGCCAGGCTGCCGGATTTGGCGCGCGTCATGACCAGCAGCGCCTCCTTCACGGTGAGCGTCTCGCCGGCCACGGCGTTGCGCTCGCCCGCCCGCATGATTTCGCCGACGCGCAGGAGCATCGCCCGGCCAATGGCACCCGACGGATGGTAGCGGGCGTAATCGCTTTGCTTGAAGCCGCGCGCCTGCAAAACCGCCATCGCCAGCGCGTCACCCATGACAAGCGTCGCGGTGGTGCTGGCCGTGGGGGCCAGGTTGAACGGGCAGGCTTCCTTGGGCACGCGGACGTTCAGGACCACGTCACTGTGCTTCGCGAGCGAGGACTTTACGCCGCCGGTGAGCGCAATGATTTTGACGTTGAACCGCTTCATTGCGGGCAGCAGGTTGAGCAGCTCCTCGGACTCGCCCGAATAACTCAGGGCCAGCACCACGTCGCCGTCGTTGATGATGCCCAGGTCGCCGTGCAGCGCGTCCACGCTGTCGAGCACGACGCTGGTGGAACCGGTGCTGGTGAGGGTGGCGGAAATCTTCCGGCCGACGGCGCCGGACTTGCCGATGCCGACGATGATGAGTTTGGCGCGGTTGCGGAGCGCGGCCACGATGAGTTCCACGGCGCGGGTGAATTGTCCGTCCAACTCGGCCCGCACGGCCCGCACGGCCGCGAGTTCGATGTCGAAGACTTCCCGCGCTCTGGCCAGATGACTCATTGGCGGAGCATACAAAGGCCGGACCGCCGATTTCAAACAGGATTCCCGCAGCGGTCGGCGCCGGGGCCAGTTGCGTTGACGCGCGGGATGCGGCAGATTGGCAGCCGATGAAAACACTGCTGCTCGGTTTCCTGATGCTGGGTTGTGTCGCGTCCGCCCTGGCCATCACGCCCCAGGAGCTGGACGCCCGCATTGCCAAACTGGCGGACAAGCTTGATGCCTTGCAGGACAAGCCGGACAAACGCATCCCCGCCGGCACGCTGGCCAAGGCCAAAGGGGTCATCCTGCTCGACCGCACCAAGGCGGGCTTCATCTTTGCCTACCAGGGCGGCGGCGGCGTGGCCATGGTCAAAGACGCCAGCGGCCACTGGAGCCCCGTGGCGTTTGTCAGCGCCAACGAAGCCAGCCTCGGCCTGCAAATAGGCGGCGAACAAAATTTCTACGTCATCCTGCTGATGAGCACGAACGCAACCAAATCGCTGACCGATTCGACCATTGATTTCGGCGGGGAAGCGCGGGGCACGGGCGGCAACCGATCGGAAGGCAAGGAGGCAAACTTCACGGCGGAACCCGCGGTGCAAATTTATGCGGACCGCACGGGCGTGTTTGGCGCCGCGGCCATCAAAGGCGGCGCGATCGGGCCGGATGAAAAGGCAAACGTTGCCTACTATCACCAGGCGTTGACGATGCGCGACATCTTGTTCGCTCAAAAGGTGAAGCCCAGCGAAGCCGCGACGAACCTCGCCAAAAAGCTGGATGACTACGCGAAGAGCGAGTCCGGCAAGAAGTGAGCCCGCCGGCCCGGACAGGGCCCGGATTATTCCACGTTGGGATACGACCCGAGCACTTTCACGAAGCTGCAGTGCTGCGTGAGCTGCTCGATTGATTTCGCCACGCGGCGGTCGGCCTGATGGCCGTCGCAATCCACAAAGAAGAAATACTCCCACGCCTTCCGCTTGCTCGGGCGCGATTCGATTTTCGTCATGTTGATGCGGTAACGGCGAAACGGCGCCAGCGCGCGATGCAGGGCGCCCACGGCGTCCACCACGCTGAACATGAGGCTGGTGCGGTCATTGCCCGTGGCGGGCGGGCACTTGCGCCCGAGCACGAGAAAGCGCGTCGCGTTGGCCGTGTTGTCCTGGATGTCCTTTTCCAGCACGGTCAGACCGTATTGCCCGGCCGCCAAGGCACCGCCAATGGCGCCGGCCTTGGGATCCTTGGCCGCGAGTTCGGCGGAGCGGGCGTTGGATGAGGTTTCAATGATTTCCGCCTGGGGAAATTTCCGGGCGATCCAGCCGCGGCATTGCGCGAGCGATTGCGGGTGGACGTAAAGCTTCTGGATGCGCGACCGCGCCACCCGGCTCATGAGGCATTGCTGAATCGGCAGGATGATTTGCGCGACAATCTTCAGGTCGCTGTCCACGAACATGTCGAGCGTGTGCGTCACCACGCCTTCGGTGGAATTCTCGACGGGCACCACGCCGTATTCGGCCCGACCGCGGCTGACTTCACGGAAAACGTCGGTGATGGTTTTTTGCGGCGCGTAACTGAGGCTGGCGCCGAATTTCTTGATGGCCGCCTGATGCGTGAACGTCGCTTCCGGCCCGAGATACGCAATGGTCATGGACTTTTCCACGGACAGTGAACTCGACATGATCTCGCGATAGATGGCCCGGATGGAGTCGTCCGTGATCGGTCCTTCGTTGAGCTTGCACACGCGGTTGAACACGGCCAGTTCGCGGTGCGGTGCGTAGATTTCCTCGCCGTCCTTGCGCTTGAGATGGCCGATTTCGAGCACGTGCTTGGTGCGCTCGTTGAGCAGCCGGACAATCTGTGCGTCGAGCGCGTCGATGGCTTTGCGATGTTCGGAAATGTTCACGGCAGCCTCCTTGATCAATTCAAGCCGTCGGCGGCACATCGGCCGGCGGTTCCGGCGCAGGCGGGGCCTCGGCGGCTTCCGGGGAATTCGCCGGCTCAACCGGCGTGGCCGCCAGCGGCTCCGGCGGCACGGTGGCCAGGCCGGGCTCGGCCGTTGCCAGCGGCGGTTTCTCAACCGGAATGCGCCGCAGTTCATCAGCCGCCGGCAAATCATCCAGCGCCCGCAGCCCGAAATATTCGAGGAACACCGGCGTCGTCCCGTAAGTCACGGGCCGGCCGGCGGCTTCCGCACGCCCGACCTGCTCGATGAGTCCGCGTTCCAACAGGGTCTGCATCACGCCGTCCACGCTCACGCCACGGACTTGTTCAATCTCCGAACGCGTCAGCGGCTGGCGATAGGCCACGATGGCCAGGGTTTCGAGGGCCGGCTGCGACAACCGCGGCGGACGAGCCTTGTGGCCGACCAATGCCTTGAGCCACGGCGCGTAGTCGGGTTGCGTCACGAACTGCCACGCGCCGGCCACGCACGCCAGCCGGTAGCTGCGGGCGGCCTGTTCGTGCTCCACCGCGAGCTGCTGCAGGGCGGACTCCAGTTCGGCTTCCTTCACCTTGCGGAATCCCCGGACGACCTCGTCGTTTTCCGCATGCTCGACGGCGCTGGCGAACACGTCACGCAATTCGCGGGTGGTCAGCGGCTTTTGCGCGGCAAACAGCAGCGCCTCCAGAATGAATTTCAACTCCATCTTAAGCGGTCTGGGTGTTGGCCTGGTCCAGCTCCCAAGCGTTGGTTTCCGGGGCAGGACTCAGGCTGGGCGCGGGCTCGGCCTGCGGGCCTCGGCCAATTTCGATGTCGCCAAATGCCTCGGATTGCAGGGCCACCAGCACTTTGAGGCGGATCAACTCCAGCATGGCCAGAAAGGTGACCACCACCTCGGTGCGGCTCGTGGCGTTCGCAAACAATTCGGAGAACTTCAGGCGCGACTGGGTGGAAATGGAGCGGCGCAACAAATCAATCTTTTCGCTCACCGACCATTTGTCCTCAAAGATTTCTCGCAGATCCTCCTTCTTCTCGCTGAATCGCTTGAGGATCGTGCTGACGGCATTGACCAGGTCGAAAATCGAGGCTTCGGCCTTGTTGGCCGGCGCATCCCGGTCAAATTCGAGCTTGGGCGGGAGGCGCGGGAAGATGGCCCCCTGACGGATTTCCATTTCCTGCAACCGGGCGGCGGCGTCCTTGAATTTCTTGTATTCGACGAGCTGCCGGATCAGTTCCCAGCGCGGATCATCGCCGTCCTCCTCGCCTTCGGTTTCGACCTGCTGCTCCTTCGGCAGCAGTTCACGGCTCTTGATATACATGAGGGTCGCGGCCATGACGACGAATTCGCCGGCGATTTCCAAATCGAGCATCCGCATCGTCTCGATGTATTCGATGAACTTGGTGGCGAGCTGGGTCAAATTGACTTCATAAATGTCAACCTCCTCCTTCTTAATGAGATAAAGAAGGAGGTCGAGCGGACCTTCGAAGACCTCGAACTGGACTTTGTATTCAGCCATGACGCCCCAACCGGTAAACGCGGGACGGTGGATGCTATGCCGGGGCCGACCGGCTTGGCAACGCCGGAGCACGATTTGGCTGTCCCATTTTCTGTCCCCCGACGAACCAGTTGACAGGGGGCGGTGGGGAAACATAAGTTGAAAACAGTTCGGGTGGCAGCACGTTTCTTCAGCGGGGTTCCCCACCCCCACCTCCTTGGCGTCTGCCACCCGAACGCAGTTTTGGCCGCCGTGAGGCTTGACGCTTCGCCGGCGGCCGACTACTGTTTGCGCCCCATTGCGGGGGTGTAGCTCAATTGGTTAGAGCGCTGCCCTGTCACGGCAGAGGTTACGGGTTCGAGCCCCGCCACTCCCGCCACTTTCCCGCAGGCTCCAACTTCACACAACGAGCGCGAAGGCCGCAAACCAAGCAGTCTGCCGAACCACTCATACCCGCATCGGCCGATGGTTTGCAAATCTGGCTGTTGGATACGACCCATCGGTTCCTTTTGCCTTTGCGGCCTTGGCGGACGTTGCGCCAGGTTTCGCAGCAATCCAGTTCGTCGCAGGGCCGAAGGCAATTAACGCATCCTTTAATTTGGCCCCTCACAATTAAAGGTTGAGGCCTCATCCTTTAATTGCTCCGAGGGGCTGGCCCAAATCGCCGGTTGCCCGATCCATTGTCCCGCGGTTGTCTTGCCAAGCAGGTCGCCAATTGAAGCCGGGCAAACCGAAGCGCGGTTTTAACCGCCGTTCCAACATTGACGCCACCGATTGTCCCCGGGACTTTGACGATCACGACGTGCGGCTCGCCCAGATAACTTGAGTCGGCTTCACTCGTTACCTAGATTGCCGGGAATGAGCACACCGTTGAATGAGCAGGTGCAGGCAACTGCCCGTTGGATCAAGCAATTGCGCGAGGAAATCGCCCACGTCATCGTCGGCCAGGAACAACTCGTGGATCGCCTGCTCGTCGGCCTGCTCGCCAATGGCCACGTCTTGCTGGAAGGCGTGCCCGGGCTGGCCAAAACCCTGTCCGTCCGCACGCTGGCCGCAGCGATTCACGCCACGTTTCATCGCATCCAGTTCACGCCCGACCTGCTGCCCGCCGACATCGTCGGCACGCTGATTTACAATCCGCAGGACGGCAAATACCACGCCACGCGCGGCCCGGTCTTCGCCAACTTCGTCCTCGCCGACGAAATCAACCGCGCCCCGGCCAAGGTTCAATCCGCCTTGCTCGAAGCCATGCAGGAACGCCAGGTCACGCTCGGTGGCGAAACCATGCCATTGCCCTCGCCGTTCCTCGTGCTGGCCACGGAAAACCCGATCGACCAGGAAGGCACCTATCCGCTGCCCGAGGCGCAGGTGGACCGGTTCATGTTCAAGGTGCTGCTCGACTACCCTTCGTTTGAGGAGGAGCGAAAAATTCTCGACCGGATGGCCTTCACCGCGCCGGAGACGGTGGTGAAGCCGGTCATTGCGCTCGATGAAATCCGCAAGACGCGCCAGCTGGTGGACCAGATTCACGTGGACGACAAGGTGCGCGATTACATCGTCCACGTCGTGTTCGCCACGCGGCAGCCGGAGAAATACAAGCTGGACGTGAAGAACTTCATCCAATTCGGCGCCTCGCCACGAGCGACGATTTACCTGACGGTTGCGGCAAAGGCCTGGGCGCTCCTGCAAGGCCGCGCCTACGTCACACCCGAGGACGTGAAGAGCATCGGCCCTGACGTGCTCCGCCACCGCATCATCCTGACCTACGAAGCCGAGGCGCAGGCGGTGACGACGGACGCCATCATCAAGAAGATTTTCAACGCCGTGCCGGTGCCGTGAGGAGAAACAGAAATGGCAAACGAAACCATCCAGATTTGTCAGGAATGTGGAACCATTGGCCATACCACGACACGAACCAAAGGGAGTTTGGGACTTGAGATTTTACTTTGGCTCTTTTTCTTCGTTCCCGGTCTTTTTTACTCAATATGGCGACGGTCATCACAAGAAGAGGTTTGCGATCGTTGCGCTGGCAAGATGATTCCAGTAGATACGCCACGAGGGCAGATGCTTATGCAACAGTATTATCCTCCCAGCGATACTGCACATGCCCCGGCTAAGACACTCAAGCCCAAGGCAACGCATACCTATTCATACTTCTATTCTGTCGATGGCACTGATTCCGGCCCGCATTCCTTGGGACAAATGTTAGCGTTTCGGCATTCTGGAACAATTGCCGACGATACTTTAGTTGTGCGTGAGGGAGATAAGGAGTGGAGAATGCTTTCCGAGTTTCCGGAGTTATCTGGGCAGTAGCCATAAACCACGCTTTAGATTACATCGCCAAAAAGATTTTCAATCTCATGAAGCTCCAAGCCCTCCTCGCCACGCTCGCTCTAGCCTCATGCAACGCCTGCATAGCACAACCCGTCCGGCCCACGCCCGCGAAGGCCGCGCACACATTCGCCATCGGCACAAATGATTTCCTGCTCGACGGCCAGCGGTTTCAGATTCGTTGTGGCGAAATTCATGCCGCGCGCGTGCCCCGGGAATATTGGCGGCACCGTTTGCAGATGGCCAGGGCGATGGGCTTGAACACCGTTTGCGCCTACCTCTTCTGGAACATGGTGGAGCCGCGCCCCGGCGAATTCGACTGGTCCGGGCAGGCCGACATCGCCGAATTCTGTCGCCTCGCGCAGGCGGAGGGTTTGTGGGTCATCCTGCGGCCCGGCCCCTACGCCTGCGCCGAATGGGAAATGGGCGGCCTGCCCTGGTGGCTGCTCAAATACGACGACATCAAGCTCCGCACCCGCGATCCGCGCTATCTCGACGCCGCCAAGCGTTACCTCAAGGAAGTCGGCCGCGTGCTCGGCCCGCTGCAAGTCACCAAGGGCGGTCCCATCCTCATGGTGCAGGTCGAGAACGAATACGGCTTCTACGGCAAGGACGCCGAATACATGGGCGAACTCCGCCAGGCGATGATTGACGCCGGGTTCGACGTGCCGCTCTTCGCGTGCAATCCGCCTTATGCGCTCAAGAATGGCTATCGCAAAGACCTGTTCCCCGTCGTCAACTTTGGCTCCGATCCCGCCGCCGGCTTCAAGGCGCTCCGCGAAATCCTCCCGCAAGGCCCGCTCATGTGCGGCGAATTCTATCCCGGCTGGTTCGATACCTGGGGTTCGCCGCATCACCTCGGCAAGACCGATCAATATCTGAAGGACCTCGAAACCATGCTGAAGGAAGGCGCGTCGTTCAGCATCTACATGGCGCATGGCGGGACGAGCTTCGGCTTTTGGAGCGGCGCGGACCGGCCCTTCAAGCCTGACACATCGAGCTACGATTACGACGCGCCCATCAGCGAAGCTGGTTGGCCGACGGATAAATTCTACAAAACACGCGAGCTGTTCGCGAAGCATCTGCTCCCGGGCGAAACCATTCCCGAACCGCCGGCGAAGAATCCGGTGATTTCGGTTCCCCCGGTAGAGGTGAAGGAGTTTGCGCCGATCGTTTCAAATGGCTTTGAGCCCGTTTCCGATGAACAACCACACAACTTTGAACAGTATGATCAAGGCTTTGGCTGCATCGTTTACCACACGATTGTCCCCTCCGGGTCAGCAGCGACATTAGAAGCAAAGGCCGTTCACGACAACGCGCAGGTGCTTCTGAATGGAAAGCGCATTGGCTTTATGGATCGCCGAAGCAACCATTACAAAGTTCAATTGCCCGACCGCAAAGAGGCTGGCGCGCTGACATTGATTGTTGAAGCAATGGGGCGGGTAAATTTTGGTGTTGAGGTACATGACCGCAAAGGGATTCACGGGCCTGTGACACTCGGCGGGAAAGAGTTGACGAATTGGGCGATCTTCAAGCTTCCACTCGATGGTACGATGCTTGGCGATTTGAAATTTTATTCCGCCAAACCGCCTGGTCCGGCCTTCTACCGAGCCACTGTGAACGTTGAAAAATCCGGCGACACCTGGCTCGACATGCGTCCATGGGGCAAAGGTTACGCGTGGGTCAACGGCCACAACCTCGGGCGCTATTGGAACATCGGCCCGCAGCAGACGATGTATGTCCCCGGCTGCTGGCTCAAGAAAGGTGCGAACGAAATCATCATCCTCGACCTGCTCGGACCGGAGAAGCCCGTCATCGCCGCGCTCGATCACCCGATCCTCGACGAGCTGCACCCGGAGAAAGATTTCGCCCGCGTGCGGCGCGCCGAGGTGAAGCTGCATCTCGAAAGCGCGAAGCCCGTCCACGCCGCCGCGTTCGCTGCCGGAGCCGCGCAGCAGGACGTGAAATTCGCCGCGTCCGCCAAGGGCCGTTTCTTCTGCCTTGAAACCCTGAGCGCGCAAGACGGCCAGCCCTACGCCGCCATCGCTGAACTCGAATTGCTCGATGCCGACGGCAAACCGTTGAGCCACGAAGGCTGGACCGTCGCCTATGTGGACAGCGAGGAGCGGGCGAAGGAAGATGGCACCGCCGAAAACGCAATTGACGGTCAGACCGCCAACTTCTGGCACACCGAATGGAGCAACAAAAAGCCGAACCACCCTCACCGCCTCATCCTCGACCTCGGCCAATCCCGCGAAGTCGCCGGGTTCCGCTACACCCCGCGCCAAGGTCAGGGCGGCGGGCGGATCAAGGACTACAAGGTTTACGTGGGCGATGGTTTGGTCACCAAGTGACGATGCATTTACGATTTACGATTTGCGATTTACGCGTTGGTAGTGGCACGGGCGTCTCGCCCGTGAGGTCATTCTCTGGTTCCTGTTGCTCCGCCATCTCCCTGCAGCATCAACACACGGGCGAGACGCCCGCGCCACTATTGCCTGGCCGCGCATCTGACGTTTTCTCCCTCACCCCGGCCCTCTCCCGCTGGGAGAGGGAGAATCCCTCGCCGTCTCGCGCGACAACCTGCGACTGGGTTCGCCGGACGGTCATCCGAAGAAACGTGATCCTCCGCTCGCTGTCTCCCTCTCCCAGCGGGAGAGGGATCAAGGGTGAGGGAGAACGCGTCGAATTTACCCGCGATTGTAAACCCATCGAATTCGAGGGGATTAGAATCCCAATCGCATCTCGCCGATCGCTCGAGATTTCATGGGCCTCATAAATCGTAATTCATAAATCGTAAATCCCATGAACCTCTCTGAACTCCTCGCCACTGTCCGCCGCGTTGAAGTGCGCACGAACCGGCTCGTGAACGACACGATGGTCGGCGCCTACCTCAGCCATTTCAAGGGCCGCGGCATGGACTTCGAGGAGCTCCGCGAATACATTCCCGGCGACGACGTGCGGGACATTGATTGGAACGTCACCTACCGCATGGGCCGCCCGTTCGTGAAGCGCTACCGCGAGGAACGCGAACTCGCCGTCGTGCTCGCCGTGGACATCTCGGCATCATCCGCCTTCGGCTCGCTGCGCCGGACGAAGCGCGAATTCGCCACCGAAATTGCCGCCACGCTCGCCCTCTCCGCCTCGCGCAGCAGCGACAAGGTGGCGTTGCTGCTGTTCACCGATGAAGTCGAACTTTACCTCCCGCCGCGCAAAGGTCGTCGTCACATCCTGCGCGTGCTCCGCGAAATGCTCGCGTTCGAACCGAAGCGCAAGGGAACAAACATCCCCGCCGCGCTGAATTTCGTGAACCACGTCATCAAGCGCCGCTCGATTGTTTTTCTGATGACGGATTTTCTGCACAGCTTCGGAGCGCCGAACTCCGATTCGGCGAGAGCGAAGAGTCACTCAAACGAACCCACCCCCGGCCCCTCCAGGGAGGGGAGCAGTTCACCGAGCGCGGCCACTTTCGGAGTTCCCCTCCTGGGAGGGGTCAGGGATGGGTTTCCCACGGCTGCCAACCGCGACGTCCTCCAAGAACTCGGCCTGACCAATGCCCGTCACGATCTCGTCTGCCTGCATCTGCATGATCCGCGCGAGAGCACGCTGCCGGGCGCGGGTCTGCTGACGATTGAAGATGCGGAAACTGGCGAGCTGCTCGAACTCGATTCCAGCCGTGCGGCCGTGCGGGAAAAGTTTGTCCAGGTCAACTCCGGGCGTCTGGCGGAACTCGACCGGGCCTTGAATCGCGCCGGCGTCGAAACGCTGCGCTTCACCACGGCCACGGACTTTGCGCCCACGCTGCAGCGCTTCTTTGAAACCCGACGCGGAAGGAGGCGCGGGTGAAGCGGCCCTTGATGATGGGGAATTGGCGCTTGGCGTCGGCCATTCTGCTGGTGGTGGGGACAACCGTCTTTGCCCAACCAGCATCAAACCCGGCTGACGACATCCCGCCGCTGGCGCCGCCGCTCCGCGAAATTCCGCCCACTCTGTGGGAGCGGTTCGGTTGGACGCTGTGGATTGCGATTCCCCTGCTCCTCCTGGCCCTTGCGTTCACCGTGTGGTGGTGGTTGCGTCCCGGCAAGCCGCCGGTGCTCGTGGCGCCCGCGGTGCAAGCCCGCGTCACGCTGATGGCGCTGCAAGGTCAGCCCGAGGACGGCGCCGTGTTGAGCCAGATCTCACGGGCGTTGCGGAATTATCTGACCACGGCCTTCTGGCTCCGGCCCGATGAGTCAACGACGACCGAGTTTTGCGCCCGGTTGAACGCGAGCGAACGCATCGGCCCCGAACTCGCCGCCGCGCTGGGCGACTTCCTGCGGGCCTGCGACGAACGGAAATTTGCGCCGGCCGCGGGCGGGGAACCTTGCCGCGCCGCGAACCGGGCGCTTGCGCTGGTGGAACAGGCTGAAGCCCGGCGCGCCCGGTTGCGCGCCGCAGCCGGCCCGGCCCAATCCGCATGAACACCAGCTTCCAGTTTCAATTTCCCTGGGTGCTGGCGCTCCTCGCGCTCCTGCCGGTTTATGCGTTTCTGCGGGGGCGCGCTGGCAAGCTGTCCGCTCTGGTGTTTTCGAGTGCGGACATCGCCCGCGCCGCCGGGGCCACGGCACGGGCGGCCGTCGGACGGCTGTTTCTGTTCCTGCGGCTGCTTACCGCAGCGCTGCTCATAGTCGCCCTGGCCGGTCCGCGCTTTGCCAATGACCGCACCGAGACGCACACCAGCGGCGTGGACATCATGCTCGTGCTCGACCTCTCGTGGTCCATGATTGCGCTGGACATGGGCAAGCCCGTGGAGCGGATCTCGCGGTTCGACATTGCATCGCAGGTCATGGAGGACTTCATCCGCAAGCGGCCGAATGACCGCATTGGGCTCATCGCCTTTTCCGCCGTGCCGTATCTCGCCAGTCCGCTCACGTTGAATCACGACTGGCTGGTCGAGAACCTGCAACGCCTGCACGTCGGCACCATCAAGGAGCTGGGCACCGCCATCGGCGACGCGACGGCGGCCGCGGCAAAACGGCTGCAGGCGCAGAAGGAGGCCAAGAGCCGCATCATCATTCTACTGACCGACGGCGACAACAATCGCGGCGAGATTGATCCCGTGCCCGCCGCGCAGCTGGCCGCCGCGCTGGGCGCGAAGGTTTACACCATCGGCATCGGCATCGATCAGCCGTGCCAGCTGCCGCGGTTCGACCCAAACACCGGCAAGCTGCTGCTCGACCCGGCGGGCAACGTCGTGCCGACCATGACCATCCAGCCGGCGAATTACGACGTGCTCGGCAAAATGGCGGCGCTGTCGGGCGCGCGGTTTTACCGCGCCACGAACCGCCGTGAGTTGCAGAGCATCTACAATGACATTGACCGGCTGGAGAAAACCGAGGTGAAGCTGCGCCGTTTCACGACCTACACGCCGTTGTTCCAGTGGCCGTTGCTGGCCGCACTCGGGCTGCTGGCGCTGGAACTGGTGCTGATCAACACACGTTATCGGAGGGTGCCGTGAACTTTGCCGATCCCCATTTCGCCGAACCGGCCTGGCTCTGGCTCGCAGTGCTCGGTCCCGCACTGGTCGTGGTGTTGCAGCGTTACGCAGCGCGCGCCCGGCAGCAGCAACTGGCCCGCATGGCCGCGCCGGAACTGGTTGCCGCGCTCACGCGTTCGCACAGTCCGGGCCGGCGGCGCCTGAAGGACATCATGCTCGCCCTCGCCGTGGGCGGCATCGGCCTCGCGCTGTCCCGGCCCCAATGGGGCGAGGCACACCTTGGCGAAACCCAGCTGCTTGGCGACGATGTGGTCTTCGTCCTCGATTGCTCGCGCAGCATGCTGGCGGCGGACGTGGCGCCCAACCGGTTGCAGCGCGCCAAGCTCGCGATTCTGGATTTTGTCCAGCAGCGCGGCCAGGGCCGCGTTGGCCTCGTGGCGTTCGCCGGACAGGCGTTTTTGCAATGTCCGCTGACGCTGGACTACGATGCGTTTCGCGACGCTTTGATGGCCATGGACGACAGAACCATTCCCGTCGCGGGCACGGACGTGGGGCGCGCCCTGGACGAGGCGTTCCGCGCGATGGACAAGGAGGACCGCAGCAAGCTCGTCATCCTCATCACGGACGGCGAGGACCTGGAAAAGAGCGGCGTGAAAATGGCCGAAGACCTCGCCAAAAAGGGCGTGCTGGTGTTTACCATCGGCGTGGGCACTCCGGCCGGCGCGGAGATTCAAGTGCTGAACGACCGGGGCCAGCCCACCCTGCTCCGCGATCCGCAGGGCAACGTGGTGCGCAGCCGGCTGGATGAGGCCACGTTGCGGGCCATCGCGAATGCCACGCACGGCGCGTATCATCCTCTGGGGCCGCTCGGTGAAGACCTGGCGCGCGTGCGCGCCGCGCTGGAGAACCGCATTGTCGCCGGTGAAGCCACCGCCCTGCGGAAACACGGCGTGGACCGTTTTCATCTGCCCATCGCTGCGGTATTATTGCTGGTCGTCGCGGAATCCTTGATGGGCACACGCCGCCGAACATGAACCACGACATCCAAATGCCGAATGCGGTCTGCGACGCCAGGAGCGGGCTGCGCTCCGGCTTTGCCCGACCTTTCGTTCGTGCGATGGGCGGCCTCGGGCTGACCTTGGCGCTGTTCTTCGGCCTGGGCAAAGGCTTCGCCCAAGCGGCCGACGGCGCGACCAACACCGTGGCCGATGCCGCACCGGTCACGCCGCGGGAATACTTCAACGCCGGCACGCGGCTGCTGCGCGCGGGCAGGCTGCGCGAGGCCGAATCGTATTTGCAAACGGCGATTGGCAGGCAGGATCCGGCATTACAGCCGGCGGCGCTCTACAATCTCGGGCACGTCCGTTTTGCCCAGGGGGTTGAAGAACTCAAGAAGGCGCCTGATGGACGGCAGGCCGCGGCGCGCGCGCGTAATGCCGCGTGGCAGGGCGAGGCGGCCATTCGATCCGCTGACAACGCGCTGGCCGGCCAGGACGTGGACCGCCTGGTCGCCGCCTATCTGCAGGGCGCCGGCGCCCGCCATGAATTGAGCGGCGCGATGAAGGCCGTGCGGCAGGCGCTCGAGGCTTATGGCGGCGTGCTCCAACGCTGGCAGCGCGCGGCCGATGATTTCAAAAGTGCCGCCGAGTTGAACCCGCACGACGCGAACGCCCGCCAGAACGCGGAGGTCGTGGAACGGCAGATCGCGCGCCTGATCGACCAGATCCGCGAAATGCAACAGGCGATGGCCGCCGCGGCGCAAGCCCGGCAGCAGTTGAAGGAGAAGATGAAGCAGATGCGCGGCAAGATTCCCGATTCGCGGATGCCGCCGGGTGCACCGGGCGAGGATGACGAGGACGAGGACATGCCCGAGGGCCCGCAACCGGGCATGCAGGAAGGCGCCGGCAAGACGGGCAAGGAAATGAAGCTCAGCCCCGAAGAGGCGAGTCAGATCTTGAATGGCTACCGGCTTGATGGCGATCGCCGCCTGCCCATGGGTCAGGATCAACAAGGCAAGCCGCTCGATCCAAACCGCCCCACGTGGTGATATCATGCGCCGTCCCGAGACATTGATAAATCACCCCGCACTGACCCGGTTCGCCGGGTTGTTGCTCGTCGTTGGTTGGAGCGCCACGAGTCCGGCCCAAACTGCACCGCCACCGGCCCCCGATCCCGCGGTGGCGTTGTTGACGTCGCAACCGCAGATCGACACCACCTCGCCCGTGGAAGCCACGGCGGAATTCGATCCGCCCGTCATCCGGCCCGGCGGAACGGCAACCTACCGTGTCACGTTTAACGCCCTGCAGGACTCAATCAAATGGCCGGAGGACGTCATCGCGCCCGACGCACTGACTTTGCGAGCCAGCGCGCGCGGCCAGATTTTTTCCAGCCTGGGCGGACAAATCCGGCCCTTCACTACGTTCAATTACCGGACAACCGCCGGCGCGGCGGGCACCTTCACCGCGCCGCGCTTCCTGGTTTATGTCTACGGCAAGCCCGTCACCGTGCCGGCGGCGCAGTTGACCGTGGTCACCAATCCCGCCACGCCGGTCCCCGCGGCGCTCCAACTGCATCTGGAAACGGACGCCACCCATCCGTTCATTGGCCAGCCCGTCAACGTGCGCATCACCCTGCCTGCCGGGCCCGGCGGCATTGTGCAGGCGCTGAGCATGGTCACGCTGAACGGCGCAGGCTTCATGAGCGATCCGTTGTCGGCGCGGCAAATGGTCAAGCCGTTGAATCAGGGCGGCAGCAACGTCACGACGTTCATTTACGAAACCACCATCACGCCCATCCAGGCCGGTCGCATTGAGTTGTCGGCCCAGGGATTCACCGCCGGCAACCGGTTCTCCGGGCCGATCGTCATCACCGGACAGGCGGTGATTCCCGGCGGGGTGCCCCGCTACGTTCTGCTCGACACACCGCCCGTAACGTTGCAGGTGCGCCCCGTGCCACGGGAGGGCGAGTTGCCCGGCTACAACGGAGCCATCGGCCAGTTCCAGCTCGACACACCGGTGCTGACGGCCCGGCAATTGCACGTCGGCGATCCGTTGACGCTCACCGTCAACGTCCGCGGTGAAGGCAATCTGGCCCGGCTGGTGCCGCCGCCACCGCCCGCCGCCAGGGGCTGGCGGGTGTTTGCCGGCGAACCGGACAAGGCCCCGGCCCAGCTCATTCAAGCGCGGGGTTTCACCACCTTCACTTACACGCTGATTCCCATCACCACCACGGAAGCGACACCGGTCATTCCGTTCAGCTACTTTGATCCAGACAAGGCCAAATTCGTCAATCTGAGCATTCCAGCCGTGCCGGTGCACGTTGCCCCCGGAACTGCGCCGGTGGACCTGACCGCACTGGGATCGACGGCTTCGACGCCCGCAACACGCGAGCGCGAACCGACGCTCGGCGCGCTCGCACCCACGCCGGGCCGCACGATGACCGGGCTGGTGTCGTGGCAAAATCGGGGCGGGTTTCTCCTGGCGCAGACCCTGCCCGCGCTCGTTTTGGGCGGTCTTTGGTGGTGGGATCGGCGGCGACGACTCTTCGCCGCGCACCCGGAAATTCTCCTGCGCCGGCGCGCCCGCCGGGCGTTGCGCCGCGAACGAACGGCGCTGCGCAAAGCCGCCAGCCACGGCGACACCCCACGCTTTACCGCCTGCGCCGTCAACGCCCTGCGGGTGGCGTGCGCACCACATTACCCGGCCGAACCGCGCGCGCTGGTCAGCAGCGACGTGCTGCCGTTGCTTGTGGAAAACCAACGCGCGGCGGAACTCGGTGCCGTGGTGCGCCATTTGTTCGCCGCCGCTGATGCGGAGCGTTTCGCCGCGCAAACCGCTCCCGCAAAGGACCTGTTGAGCCTGCGCACCGACCTGGAAACCGTGCTCGCGTGGCTGGAGGAGAAATTGCAATGAAACCCGTGGCCGCCAATTTGAAGCCGACGACAACCCGCACAGGTCCGGGGCGGAGCGCGACCCGTGTGGCACTGCTGTTGTTGCTGCTGGCCGCGCCTCAATCGGGTCATGCCGGACCGGACGCCTTTCAGCAGGGCACCAACGCCTACGCCCTGGGTGACTACGCCACCGCCGCCACCGCCTTCGCCGCCGCAGCCGGGCAGATTCCCGCTGCAGGCACGCTGCAAAATCTCGGGCTGGCCGAGTGGCAAAGCGGACGGCGCGGGCGGGCCATTCTTGCGTGGGAGCGCTCGCTTTGGGTGGACCCCTTCAATGATGCCGCCCGTGCGAACCTGCGCTTCGCCCGCAAGACCGCGCAGCTCGAAGCGCCGGAATTGACGTGGTATGAGGCAGCGTCCGAATGGCTGCCGGTGAATGTCTGGTCCGCGCTCGCGGCCGGCAGTTTCTGGTTCGCCGTGGCCATGGTGATGCTGCCCCGCATCTTTCGCTGGCGGCGGACTGGCTGGCATCAAGCGCTGGCGGCCGGCGGTTTCGCAATATTTCTGCTGTGCCTGCCCGCACTGGCCGGCATCCACACCCGGGCGCGCATCGGGTTCGTGCTGGAAAAGGACACCCCGCTGCGATTGACCCCCACCGCCGATGCACAGCAGCTCTCCTCGCTGCCGCCAGGCGTGCCGGCGCGCTGGGAACGCACGCATGGCCAGTATGCCCTGATTCAAACACCTTACGGACGGGGCTGGGTGGAGCGCCGCCAGTTCAGCCGCATTTGTCCGGATTAAGTGACGGACAGTAGCAAGCGTCCCCGGGTTACAACAACGCAAGGTCGCTTTGCAATTTGCGGCAAATGCAGTTTGCCCGTTGCAACGTGCGAGAGCTTTGCACGGCTATATCCCGACTTTTCACCAGAAACACGCCATTTTACGCGCGTGCCCGTGATTGCACCGGCTGGCATGCCTTCTGCACGGCAGATGTGGAGCCTCAAACCCTGAAAGGCAAATTATGAAACTGAACAAAATTGCAGTGATAGCTCTGAGTGCGGTGACGGTTGGCTGGCTTTACACGCCGGCGTTTGCCGCGGCATTACATTCGCCTGTTCCGGTGTCGGAAAAGACAGCCGAGGTCAAACCGTTCCGCGGGAAAGTCGAAGCGGTGGACACCACGGCCAACACGCTCACGGTGGGCGGCAAAGCCTACAGCATCTCCGCGAACACGAAGCTGACCAAAACCGGCAAGACAATCACCCTGGGCGAAATCGCCGTGGGCGATCAAGTCCACGGGCTGGCCAAGCTAACCGCCGACGGCAAGTCGGCAGCCACCATGGTAATGGTGGTTCCAGCGCCCAAATAAAAGTCGCTGCAAACTCGTGGTCAGGAATCCGGGCTGCCACGGCATGAGCACATGCCGATCGGATTCCTGACCTGCCCCCGCTCGAATCGAAGTCCCCAATGTCGCGCTTAAAAATGCGCGATGATCTCGATCTCCACGCTGGCGCCCTTGGGCAATGCCGCCACCTGGATGGTGGAGCGCGCCGGGAAATCGCTGGTGAAATACTTCGCGTAGATTTCGTTCATCCCGGCAAAGTCGGCGAGGTTGGTGAGAAACACCGTGCTCTTCACCACGTTGGCAAACGTGAGCTTCTGATCCTCCAAAATCGCCTTCACGTTCTGCAACACCCGTTCGGTCTGCACCTTGATGTCGCCCGGCACGAGTTCGCCCGTGGCCGGATCGAGGGGAATCTGCCCGGCACTGAACAGCAGGTCGCCGGTGCGCACGGCGTGATTGTAAGGACCGACCGCAGCCGGTGATTTCGCGGGTTTGATGATGGATTTGGTTGCCATGTTGGGCCGGGAGTCTTGCGGCTTTGCCGGGAGCGGTCAAGGCGGACGATGCTGCGGCACCTGTCGTGAACGCACGGCCGGCGGGACGGCAGGCATGCGCCGCAGGCAGAAGATGCTCTTCACATCCACCGGAGGTTGCCGGGCGAGCAGATGCATGACGATGATTTCCAGGTTGGTGACCAGCGCCACGGTCATCAAGCCCAGCACCGCCCAGCGCCCGGCGGCAAACGCCAGCAAGGCCATCAGGGCGCCAAGCAGGCACAGCCCGTAGAATTTTGCCAGCCATGAATGCGTGGCCGGATACTTGCCAAACTTCACGACGCAGACCGCGATGACGGCGATTTCGGAAAGCAGGATCGCCGCGATCGCCGCCACATTATCCAGCACGACCGGCCGGCAACGCAGCCAAAGACAGGCCAGGATGAAGAGATAATAGATGACGTCGGTGATGCTGTCGTAGCGGCGCAACGCCGGCGTGGCCACGCCAAAACGACGCGCGAGGACGCCGTCGAAAATGTCCGAAAGCGTGCCGGCAAGGAGGAGCGGAACAAACACCCGCCGGTCCACGCCGGTCAGCGCGCAAGTGAGGGCAACCGGCCCCAGCAGCAGGCGCAACGTGGTCAGGGCAAAAGGCAGGTGCCGCTTCACAGATACTTTGCCAACAGCGGCCGCAGTTCAGCCACGGTCCGCGCCGGCCACAGCTTGCGGTCGGTCATGATGGCGTTCTTCAAGGCGCGGTGGTTTTTGAAATTGGGTTCCGTGGGAATGCGCGGGATGGCGTCGAGGAGGATCCGCTTGGCGGTCGCGGCGTTCTTGTGCAGGCAGTCGATGACCATTTCCACGGTGACGTGATCGTGCGCCGCGTTCCAGCAATCATAGTCCGTCACCATCGCCATGGTGGCGTAGGAAATCTCCGCCTCGCGGGCGCACTTGGCTTCGCCGAGATTCGTCATGCCGATGACGCTGTGACCGGCTTCATGGTTGGCGAGCGATTCGGCGCGGGTGCTGAAGGCCGGACCTTCCATGTTCACATAGGTGCCGCCATCGTGGACGCGCGCCTTGCAGGCACGGGCAGACTTGAGGAGCAGCGCTCGTAACCCTTCGCAAACCGGGTGCGCAAACGCGATGTGCGCTACGATGCCGCGCCCGAAGAACGTGTGCTCGAAACTGCGCTTGGTGCGGTCGAGGAATTGGTCCACGAGCACGACGTCGCCGGGCTTGAGTTTTGCCTGGAGCGAACCGACGGCGCTGACGCTGATGATCCACGAGACACCGAGGCTCTTCATCGCCCAGATGTTGGCGCGGTGATTCAGCTCGCTGGGCAGAATGCGATGACCGCGGGCATGACGCGCGAGAAACACCACGTCGCGTCCGGCGATTTTCCCGGTCAGCAGGTCGTCCGAGGGCGGGCCAAATGGCGTTTTGACCTTCACCCACTTCTGCTGGGTGAAGCCGTCAATTTGGTAAAGGCCCGTGCCGCCAATGATGCCGATGCGCTGTGCTGCCGCTTTCATGGCACGTAATCTTCCGGAGGCGGTCGGCCGGGGCAAGCACATGTTCCGGCGAATCGGCCACCCGGCGGGCGGAACGATGCCGCGCGCCAACCGCGGCTCTAAAACGGCCAGTTGACGCCCAGCGTCACGTAAACCTGCCCTTGCAGGTCCAGCCTGGCCGAGCGCCCCGGTCCGGTGATGGTGGAAGCACTCATGGGCATGTATTGCACACCCAGAAAAATATCGCCGTTTTCCTCGGCATGATAAACGGCCGTAACGTTCACGTAACCGCCGTAAACCACATCCGTGGCATCGAATGACCCGCGATTGTGGGCCGATGTGCCATCGGTAAAGGCAATGGCCTCGTCGTATTTGTAAGTCTCCGTGGCCAGCCCCACGGCGGGTCCGAGTCCGCCAGCCACGCTGAAGCGCGGGCTCAAATTGACGGACAACGTCGGCCCCAGCCGCAGGGAGTAGAGCGTGACGTCGAGTTTGCGGGAGCCGGTCAGCGTGCCCGAGACCGTGTCGCTGCCCACGAGCGTTGCCACGTCGTGAATGGTTGGCCCGACGCCGCCGGGACCGCCCTGATAAGGGGCCGTGGGCAGGACGATGCCGCCCGTGTCAAAGGCATAAGTGGAGCGGTTCACGGTGGCAGGCATGGCGCCGTGATCCTTGAGGCCAATGGGCAGAAAGCCGAATCCCAGTTCCCAGCCGAGCGAGGTCCGTCCCCAACGCTTCAATTCACCGCCGTAAGCCAGTTCCACGCCCAACGCCACGTCGTCCTGCGCGCTGCCGGAACCCGTCGCCGAAAACGAGGACGAGCTGTGCATGAACAGCTGATGGGTTGCCGCATCGTATTGGGAGGCGCTGTCGTAACCCCAGTAGGAAGTCCATTGCTGCGCGTTGCCCGTGTCGTCCACCAGAACGTAACCGTCGTCGTAGCGATGGTTCACCCCGCTCACACCGGTCGCGCCCGCGTTGTTGCCGGACACGCTAAACATCCCATCCATCTTGAAATCGCCCTTGATGTTGAAGCCAGTCAGCGCGCCCACGCGAAAGTGCCGGGTCCAGTCAGGATTGAACTGCGCCTGCGTCGAATCCACCAGCGCCACCAGCCCCAAAAGACCGATCACAACCGCGCGCGGCATCACGCCCGGCGTGGAACGGAAGGAGGAGGTTCGTGCTTTCATGAGGCGTCAAGGGTTCAGCCGCACGCGATAGAAACGCGACATGACATTGGTCGGATGGCTGACCGTCTTTGGCGGCCCGTCGTCAATCCACTGCACACGGTTGGCCGGTGCCACGACGGATGGCTGGGCCGCCTGGGCATTCGTGAACGTGCTGTCGGCGCTGTAGTAAATCGTATAGCTGCGGTTGGTGAGCGCCGCGAATTCAATCAGGATTCCCGCCGGCCCCAGATTGCTGATCACCGTAATATCAGGGGCCACCACGGACGGAGCCGACCAGTCCACCGCCGGGACACCCACCGCGGTGTAAGCAGAATCGGGCACGTTGATGGGCAGCCGGGTCGGAACAAAGTATTCGAGGACCAAGCCCACCGATTGCCCCGCGTCCAGCGACGCCGCATAAACCACATACGGGTTGCCGTCGTTGGTTCCGACCGCGTTGTAAAGCTGGTTGGTCAGGCCGGCCACAATCACGCGTGCCGCCGCCACGGAGTTGGTTCCTACATTCACCAACTGCACGTGTTGTTCCATCAACCCGGTTTGCGGATCGTAAGTCATAGCCGACGCGTTGGTGGCGATCAGCGGCGTCGCGTCAAAGGCCACCACGCTGAGATTGGTGCTGGCGGTGTTGTTGGTGAGGTTGACCTCCGAAATATTCGTGGCCGAAACCGTGGCCGACAACGCCAGCAGCCCGGCGTTGGTGGGCTGCACCGCGACTTGAAAGCTGCGGCCCGCATGGCCGGCCAGCGTGCCGGCGTTGAAGACCAGCGCGCCATTGGTCAGCGTGTAAGCCTGGTTTGCGGGCGAGAGACTGAGCAGACGCATCGCCGCAAAGCCGGTGTTCGTCACCAGCACATTCGCGACGGTGTTGGTCCCCAGATTGGTCACCGTCAGTCCATACGTCACCCAGTCATTCACAACGATCGGCGCTGCGGGTGGTGCCAGGGTCAACGCCAGATCCGCCGCGGGATAAGCCACGGCCACGACGACGTTGGTCGCGACGGAGTTGGTCAAAGTGGTCGTGCTGAAAGTAACCGCGTTGGTAAAGACGCCGCCCGTGGTGGGCCGCATGGTCACGCTCATTCGCGTCGCCGCGCCATTGCCAAACTGGTTGATCCCAAACAGCACGCTGGTCGCGTTGGTGAAAATCGTGCCGCCGCTCCAGTTGTTGGTGGCGTTCACAAATTGAACCGCCGCGCTGCCGGCAAACGCATTGGTCACGTAAACGTTTTGCAGGATCACCCCGGTCAGATTGGTCACATTGATGGTGAAGGTCACCGCATCATTGACCGTGGCCGAAATGGCAGAAACGCCAACCGAAAGCCCGATCCCCTGCGCGCCCGCGGGCGTGTCGGCGCCCACACCTAACAGCAGCAGCAGGGACAGCGCCCACCCGCGGACCCGCGGTTTGACGAACAGCGCTTTGCCTCGTGAACCAAGGAATTTCATTTTGCCCCAAATGCCGCTGACGATTGCCGGCCCGTCCACTTTTAAAGGATGCGCAGCCGTTCGGCAAAGCCTAATGCGCACGGAAGACCCGCCCGAAACCGCAGCCGGACAGCCTGACCAATCACGCTTCCAGCTCAGTCAATTTGCTGGCGGCGGCTTCCCATTCGGAATTGAGGCGTAGCAACTCTTCCTCATTATGGCTCATCTCGCGATTGAGCTGCGTGGCGGAACCGCCTTTCTCGTAGGTCTCGGGCTTTTCCAACTCGGCGGTGATTTCAGCCTGACGTTTCTCCAGCTCCTGAATCTGCTTCTCCAAGTGGTGAACAATCTGTTGCTGGGCTTTGCGCTCGCGGGAACGGGCGTTGCGTTGCTCGGCTTCGAGACGCTTTTGGGCTTTGCGATCCAGCGCGGGTTCGGAGGCGGGCCGAACTTCACGAGCACTGCTGGTCGTCCGCGAAGGCGATGCTCCAGCGGTCAGTGCAACGCGGGCGTCCGTGGCCGCCGTCTTGTCGAGGTAGTATTGGTAACCACCGCCGTAATGAGTCAGCGTGCCGGCGTTCACATGGACGACGTGATTCGCGAGCTGCTTGATGAAATACACATCGTGGCTGATGAAGATGATCGTGCCGGTATATTCCTCCAGCGCACCGAGCAAGGCGTCCACGCTCGACAGATCGAGATGCGTGGTCGGCTCGTCAAGGAGCAGTAGGTTCGGTGGATCGAGCAGCAGCTTCACGAGCGCGAGGCGGCTTTTTTCGCCACCGCTCAACACGCTGACCTTCTTGAAGACATCATCGCCGCGGAACAGGAAGCAGCCGAGCACGCTGCGGACGAACGTCTCGGTGACACGTTGCGGCGTATCGAGCGCCTCTTCGAGCACGGTCAGATCGCCGCGCAGCGTATCGCCACGATATTGTGAGAAGTAACCCACCTTCACGTTGTAGCCCGGATCGCGTTCGCCCTGTTGCACGGGCAGCACGCCGGCGATGAGCTTCAGCAACGTGCTCTTGCCCGCGCCGTTCGGCCCGACGAACACGATGCGCTGGCCGCGTTCCGCCTGGAAATCCACGCCGCGATAAATCACGTTCTCACCGTAGGCGTGGTGAATGCCCTTCATTACTGCAACCTTCTGCCCGCTGCGCTCGGGCTGCGGGAAGCTGAAATCCACGGTCGCCTCGGGGCCGGTCGGCGCCTCGATTTTGTCCATGCGCTCAATCTGCTTCAACTTGGCCTGCGCCTGTGAGGCCTTGCTGTTCTTGGCGCGGAAGCGGTCGGCAAACTCCTGCAATCGCGCGATCTCACGCTGCTGGTTCTTGTAGGCGGCAAGCAGTTGCGCTTCGTTGGCTTCGCGTTGTTCGAGGAACGAATCGTAGTTGCCGCGGTAACGGAACAGGCGGCTCATGCGCAGCTCGACAATACTGTCCACGAGGAAGTTCAGGAACTCGCGATCATGCGAGATGACGAGGATCGCACCGGGATAATGGTAAAGGTATTCCTGAAACCAGAGGACGGTCTCGAGGTCGAGATGGTTCGTGGGCTCGTCGAGCATGAGCACGTCGGGCTCCCAGACGAGCAGGCGGGCGAGGTGCGCGCGCATCACCCAGCCGCCGCTGAGCTGGCGCGCGGGCCGGTCGAAATCCTTGTCGCGAAAGCCGAGGCCCTTGAGGATCTGCTTGGCCTTGGCTTCGAGCTGGAAGCCGCCAAGGTCGTTGAAGCGGCTGTGCACGTCGTCGTTCCAATCCACGTGGTCGTGGTGACCAGCTTCGATGGCGATGACCTGCTTGCGCAGGCGGACGTATTCCTCGGAGACGGCGGTGGCGAGTTCAATCACGGCCTCGTCGCCGACGGGCGCGCTTTCCTGCGGCAAATAGCCGATGCGCGTGTTGCGCTCGACGATGACCTTGCCCTCGTCGGCTTCCTCGCGCCCAAGGATGAGATTAAACAACGTGGTTTTGCCTGCGCCGTTCGGCCCGACGAGCCCCACGCGGTCGCCGCGCGTCAGCGTGAGCGTCGCCCCGGTGTAGAGCATCTTCTCGCCGTAGGATTTGGAGACTTCGGAAAGGGTGACCATCTTGGTTAAAGACGAGGATTGAGAATAGAGGCTGGAGAATGGCCCCAAGGTGCGGCCGATTTCCGTGTTTGAATGACCAACACAGGGCTGTTAGCCTGCCAAGGTGAGTCCGACAATTTTCCGGTATCGTAATTACCGGTTTTATTTCTTCTCACGCGAGGAGCCGCGTCTGCACGTGCATGTAATTTCGCCGGACGGCGAGGCCAAGTTCTGGTTGGAGCCGGCGATTGAGCTGGCCTTGAACAAGGGCCTTGGCTCGACCGAACTGAACGAGTTGCAGAAAATTGTTGAGGAACGGGAAAATGAAATCCGCGAACATTGGCAGCGCCACTTCGGGCGTTGAAGTGCTGAACGTCTCGCCGCACGGCTTCTGGCTGATGGTGGCTGACCGCGAGTATTTTCTCGGGCACGACGACTTCCCGTGGTTTCGCAAGGCCACGCTGGATCAGTTGTTCAACGTTGAACTGTCGCACGGCGATCATCTCTACTGGCCGGATCTCGATGTGGACTTGGACCTGGATCGCATCGTTCACCCGGAAAAATATCCATTGGTTGCTGGCACGGCTCGCTGACGCACTTCCATCATCACCCTCCGTCCGCCTTCCTCGCGTCAGGCTTCCGCCTCGGCTTCCTCCACCGCCTCGCGCATCAGCTTCTTGAACTTGTCGATGCCTTCGTCGAACGCGGCTGAGATGGGCAGAACGGGCGTCTTCTTGATCTTGCGTTTGAAGGCCTTCAGGTTCGCCTCGGCTTGCGGCTCGTCCATCTTGTTCGCCACGACGTAGCGCGGGCGTTCGAGCAGTCCGGGGTCGTAAAGCTCCAACTCGTCCAACAGCGACTTGTAATCGTCCCACGGCGCGCGGTTGTCGGTGCCCGCCATGTCGAGGAGGAGGATGAGAATCTTGCAGCGTTCGATATGACGCAGGAATTTGTGGCCGAGCCCGACGTTGTCGTGTGCGCCAGCGATGAGTCCGGGCACGTCGCAGACAGTAAGGCGCTTCCAGTCCTCGTATTCCACGATGCCAATTTGCGGCGTCAGCGTGGTGAAGGGATACGGCGCGATCTTCGGACGCGCTTTCGAAATGGCGGTCAGCAGCGTGGACTTGCCGGCGTTGGGATAACCGACGAGGCCGACTTCGGCAACGATGCGCAGTTCGAGCAGGTATTCACCTTCGTTGGTGCCAGATTCGCCGGGCTGGGCGAAACGCGGCGTCTGCCGACGCGCGGTGGCGAAGTTGCGGTTCCCCAAGCCGCCGCGCCCCCCTTTGCAAAGCGTGAAACGCTGGCCGTGTTGCGTGAGGTCGCAGACGAGTTCGCCCTTTTCGAGGCTGAAGGACTCGGTGGCATCTTCTTCCGCGGACAAGTCCACTTCCATCGCCCGCTCATCGCCTGACGTGCGAATGATGGGGCGATGACCGGTGCTGATTTTCAGCCCGGAGCTTTTTGGGGTGTCGGCTTCTGATCCCGCTTCCGCCATCGGGGCACTCGGCAGTCTCCACACCAGCGTGCCGCAGGGAACTTTGATGACGAGATCCTTGCCCGCCTTGCCATCCATGCCTTTGCCCATGCCTGCCTGCCCCTCCTGCGCGACGAGGCGCGGTTGATAGTATTGGGCGATGAGGTTGTTCAGATCATGGTCGGCTTCAAGGATGACATCGCCACCGCGGCCGCCATTGCCGCCACTCGGGCCGCCCTTGGTGATGTAGGCTTCGCGATGGAACGCAACACAGCCCTTGCCGCCGTGGCCGGCGCGGGCATAGACCTTGATTTCATCAATGAACATGGCGGGCGAAGTTTGAAACGTCAGGCAACGGCCTCAAATAAAAAACGGCGAGGCCGAAACCTCGCCGTGTTGCGGAAAATTGGGCTTAATTCGCGGCGGCGGCGGCGAGCGGCGCGATGTTGACGCGGCGGCTTTCCTGGTCGAAGAAGACCTTGCCATCCACAAGGGCGAACAGGGTCCAGTCGCGGCCCGTGCCGACGTTCTGGCCGGCCACGAACTTGGCGCCGCGCTGACGGACAATGATGCTGCCCGCGCTGACGACCTGGCCGCCATAGCGCTTCACGCCCAGACGCTTGCTGTGACTGTCGCGCCCGTTGTGTGTGCTGCCTTGACCTTTTTTATGTGCCATAAAATTTACGCGTTGATGTTGGTGATCTTCACCACGGTCAGCTCCTGGCGGTGACCGATGGTTTTATGATAGCCCTTGCGGCGCTTCATTTTGAAGGTGACAACCTTGTCGCCACGCTTGTGGGCAACGACATCCGCCACGACCGTGGCACCGGTCACCGTGGGCGCACCCACGGACACCTTGCCGTCGTTGTTCACAAGCAACACGCGGTCGAACGTAACCGGCTTGCCGGCCTCGATTTCAAGGCGTTCGATTTCCAGCGTATCGCCGTTGGTAACGCGATACTGCTTCCCACCAGTTTCTAAAACAGCATACATAGCTCTATCCCGCAAAGGGGCACAGATAACACCAAAACGGTCCCGGCAAGTCAATGCCAGTTTTTGGGGCGTTTTGGGCCGGTTTCCGCGGCGGCCTCCCGCCAACGGCCTGGTGGAGCCGTGAATCCGCGATTTTCCGATTTGCCGGGGCGGCCCCATCGCGCCGTCTAAGCCCGCGGATGAAATCGCCGGTGCACCTCGCGCAGGCGGTTTCCGCTAACGTGAGTGTAAATCTGCGTCGTGCTGATCGTGGCGTGCCCGAGCATTTCTTGAATCACACGCAAGTCCGCGCCGTGTTCGAGCAAATGCGTCGCGAAACTGTGCCGCAGCATGTGCGGCGTGACGTTGCGGGCCACGCCGGAGCGCCGGACGCGGTCCTTGATGCGCTTCCAGAGCGTAACGGCGGCGAAGGGTGAACCGCGCTGCGTAAGGAAGACATTGGCAGGCGAACGGGCCGTCACCAGCTTCGGCCGGCCGGCGGCCAAATAGCGATGCAACGCGGCCACGGCGGTTTGACCCACCGGCACCACGCGTTCCTTGTTCCCCTTGCCAATGACGCTGATGAAGCCGGCCTCCAGGTGCAATTGCTCCAGCCGCAAACCGCGCAACTCGGCCAGCCGCAGGCCTGACGCATACGCCAGTTCGAGCACCGCCTGATCGCACAACGTAGCCGGCGTCTCGGGCGATTCGGGCTGCAAAAGCCGGTTGATCTCGGCGTCCGTCAGCGCCTTGGGAAGCCGTTTCCAGCGGCGGGGGAGCGCAAGATTCTCGGCGGCATTCAACGGCAACAGCTTTTCGTTTTCGGCAAAGCGGTAAAACGCCCGGAGCGCCGCAATTTCCAGGTAAACGCTTTCACTGCTGAGGCGCTGCGTGGATTCCTTGGGTTCGCCGGCCAGCGGGCGCGCGCGCTCGTGTTGCAAAAACGCTGTGAGATGCTTCAACTCGACCTGACGCCAGTCCGTCAGCCCTTGCGTTTCCGCCCAGGCCACGAATTTGCCCAGCAACGCCGCGTAAGTGCGCTGCGTGTGCTCCGCCTGCCCGCGTTCATGGCGCAGATAAACCAGGAAATCTTCGACGAGAGCCTGCACGGCAGGCAGCGTAATCGGCCAGCCCGAAAAATCACGCCAATGGTGAGATTCCTCCGATTGGACTCGCCCACCGGTAAAGGCAATGTTCCCGCTGTCCGCGCGCAGCCGCCCGGGCCGACGTTCGCGGATTTGCCGTGGACGCCGACGCCTCCGCCTCGCACATTGCGCCCATGTTTGAACTGAAGCCGCCAGACTTGGCGGACAAGACGGCCGCCTACGCCGCTATGGAAAAGCAACTGCGCGCCTTGCTGGCGGTTGAAAGGGACTTCATCGCCAATGCGGCCAACACGGCCGCGCTGTTGTGGCATTCGCTCCCCGACCTGAACTGGGCCGGCTTTTATCGTCTCGCCGGCAACGGACTGGTGCTGGGACCGTTTCAAGGCAAACCGGCCTGCGTGCGCATCGCACCCGGCAAGGGCGTATGCGGCACAGCCGCCGCCACCCGCCAAACCGTGCGCGTGCCGGACGTCAGCCAGTTCCCCGGCCACATTGCGTGCGATGCGGCTTCGCGTTCGGAAATTGTCGTGCCGCTGGTGAAAAACGGGCAGTTGCTCGGCGTGCTCGATCTGGACAGCCCAAAGCTCAACCGTTTCGACGCCGCGGATCAGGCGGGTTTGGAAACACTGGCGCAGGTGCTGGTGGGGGCTTCGAACTGGCAGCGCGAGTAATGACGTCTCGTCACAGCTTTTTGCCGGTCAACCGCTCGTAGGCTTCGAAATATTTGGCCGCCGTCTTGGCGACCACCTCCGGCGGTAACACCGGTCCGGGCGGGGTTTTGTTCCAGTCCAATGTCTCCAGGTAGTCGCGGACAAACTGCTTGTCAAAGCTCGGCTGGCTGCGGCCGGGCGTGTATTGGTCGGCGGGCCAGAAGCGCGAGGAATCCGGCGTCATGACTTCATCAATCAGAATCAACTTCCCGTCGCACACGCCAAATTCAAATTTCGTATCGGCGATGATGATGCCGCGTTCCCGCGCGTAATCACGACCCGCACGGTAAACCTTCAAACTCAGGTCGCGCGCCTGCACAGCCAGATCTGGCCCCACGATTTCCTGCGCGCGGGCAAACGAAATGTTCTCGTCGTGGCCTGCTTCAGCCTTGGTGGACGGGGTGAAAATCGGCTCCGGCAGTTCGGCGGATTCGGTCAAGCCGGCGGGCAATTGGATGCCGCAAACCGTTTGCGACTTCTGATATTCCTTCCAGCCCGAGCCGCTGAGATAACCGCGCACGATGCATTCGATGGCCAGGGGTTTGGCCTTTTTTACGATCATGCACCGCCGGGCAAGCTGGGCGGCGAAGGGCTGTAAATTCGCGGGCAACGGATCGTCCGGCCCGGCCAGGAGGTGGTTCGGCACAAGCGCGGCGAACTTCGCGAACCAGAAGTGGGAAATCTGCGTCAGCACCTCGCCCTTGCGCGGGATGCCGTTGGGCATGATGACGTCGAACGCGGAGATGCGGTCGCTCGCAACGAGCAGGAAGGCGTGGCCGAGGTCAAAAATCTCGCGCACCTTGCCGCTTTTGAGCTTTTTGACGCCGGGCAAATCGAGTTGGAGCAACGGCTGAACACTCATGGCGCTGGCCAAGATGGCGAGGGACGCCGAAAGTTCAAGGCAAACGCGCCGGGGCCGGCCCGGCCGGAATCCTGCTAACGGTTTGCAATGAGCCCGCAGTCGAGTAACCTCTGCGGACCAAAACCAGATGCGACAGTTTGCCACCATTGCCCGGAACGCCTTCATGGAACTCATCCGGCAGCCCGTGTTCTTGCTGCTCATGACGGCGTCGGTGGCGTTTATTCTGTTTCTGGCCACACCCTACTACTTTGCCTTTGGCGACGAGCCCAAACTGGTGAAGAACAGCACGCTGGCGGTGATGCTGCTGGCGGGGCTGTTCGGCGCGGTGGTGAGTGCTTCTGCCTCATTGGCGCGTGAAATTCGCGCCGGCACCGCGCTCGCTGTGCTGGCCAAACCGGTCGGCCGGGCGCAGTTCATCTTCGCCAAATTCATCGGGGTGGCCGTCGCGCTGGCCCTGCTCGCCTACGTCAATCTGCTGGGCTGTCTGCTGGCGAGCCGGATGGCGTTTGACGCCTACGGCTCGACGGACCTGTTTGCGCTCGGCGTGTTTGCCATGGCACTGGTGACGGCTTACGCACTGGGCGGCTTCAGCAACTTCTTCCTGCGCCGGCCCTTTGTTTCCGACGCGGTGCTGGGCGTCATTCTGATGGCGACGCTGGCGTTCGTCGTGATCAACTTTTTCAACCAGCACGGCAAGGCGCAGGAATTCGCGCACGGCGTGGATTGGAATGTGGTGCCGGCGGGCATCTTGATTTTGTTTGCCCTTTGGATTCTGGCCGCGCTGGCCATTGCCTGCTCGACCCGGCTGGACATGATTCCCACCCTGGCCATCTGCTCGGCCCTGTTTTTGCTGGGCCTGATGTCGGATTACCTGTTTGGCCGCGCCGCGGACAAGGGCCATTGGTGGGGCACGGTGCTTTACAGTGTGGTCCCGAATTGGCAACAGTTCTGGGTTGCCGACGCGTTGTCCACGGGCCGGAGCACGTTTCACTGGGGTTATGTGGCGAAGGCAGCGGGCTACATGGCCTGTTATGTCGGCGCGGCGCTGGCCGTCGCCACCGCCATGTTTGAGGACCGGGAACTAAGTTGAATTTGAAGCCATAAATCGCGCGAAATTGAACCGGTTTGGTCGATTTCGTGTCTTTTGTGGTTGAAACCAAAATGGAACGCAGCATTCAGAAAAACGGACTGGTGAACTGGCTGGCGCTGCTGGCCGGCGCCGTGACGACCTTTGCGCTGGCCCGAACCGGTCACGCGCTGGCCGGTCTGTTGACCGCGGGCTTCATGGCCATTGGCGCGCTCATCGCCATCGTGAGCTGGTTCCAGATGCGGCTGGAGGAGCGCGAGAGGGCCGAAAAGCTGGAATTTGACGAGCTGGCCCGGACCAAGGGCGGGTCCAGCCTGTTTGAAACGCAGGACGCCGGCAATTTTCCCGCCCAACAATCGCGGGAACAGTTTGAAAAGTGGTTCGTGCCGGCGTTCACCATCATCATCTTCCTCCTGCAAGCCGGCGGCGCCTGGCTCGCGTGGAAGTGGCTCGCCCTGCCAACCACACTCACCGGACTCAAGCAGCCGATGGTGACGCTGTCGTTGCTGGCGTTGTTCGCGTTAATCCTGTTCCTGCTGGGCAAATTCTCGGCCACGATTGCGCGGCTGGAAAACCACCGGCTGCTGCGCCCGGGCTCCAGCTACATGTTGCTCTGCGCCTATCTGGCCGCCGTCGGCGCGGGCGCGGTGGCCGGCGTGCAGGCCGGGGTGCCGAATCTCGATCTGGTGGTGGCGAAGGTGCTGGCCGTTCTGCTCGGCCTGACCGCCGTCGAGACGCTGCTCAATTTGATCCTCGAAATCTACCGGCCGCGCGTGAAGGGCAAGCTCACCCGGCCGGTTTACGAAAGCCGCCTCGTGGGGTTGCTGGCCCATCCGGAGGACGTTTTCACAACCGCCGCCCACACGTTTGATTACCAGTTTGGTTTCAAGGTTTCCGACACGTGGATCTTCAAGTTCTTCGAGCGTGCCCTGGGCTGGTTGCTGATCCTGCAATTCGCCGTGCTGCTTCTGTCCACGTGCGTCGTGTTCGTCGATCCGGGCGAACGCGCCTTGCTGGAACGCTGGGGCAAGCCGGTGGCCGGCCGCAGCGAACTCATGCCTGGCCTGCATTTCAAGTGGCCCTACCCGATTGACCGTGCCTACCGCTACCGGACCGAACAGGTGCAGGTGTTCACCATCGGTTCGCAGCCGGACCCGACCAAGACCAATTCACCGGTGATTTTGTGGAACTTGGCGCATTCCAAGGAGGAACTGCTGCTGGTCGGCAACAAGGACCGGGCTTCGGTGGACAGCGCCAATCAGGCCGCCGGCAAAACCACTCCGCCGGTCAGCCTGCTGACGGTCAGCTTCCCGGTCCACTACGTCATCAGCGACCTCAAGGCCTGGGTTTATCATCACAAGGATTCCGCGCAGTTGTTGCAGGACATCGCCACCCGGGAAGTTATCCGCTATCTGGCGGAGTCGGACATCACCGACGTGCTGGCGCGCAACCGGCTGGAATCCGCCGAGTTGCTCCGCCGGCGCATTCAGGCGGCCGTGGCCGCGGTCCAGCCGAGCCTCGGCGTCACCGTGAACTACATCGGCCTGCAGGACATTCATCCACCGGTCACCGTCGCCTCCGAGTTTCAAAAGGTCGTCGGTGCCGCGCAGGAAAAGCAGGCGAAGATTCTTGCCGCGCAGGCCGAGGCGATCCGAACGAATGCCATCGCCGGAGCAGATGCGTTCAAGGCCATTGCCGAGGCGGAAGCCGACCGCCAGCGGGCCGAGGTGAACGTCGGTGCCCGCGCCGCCCTGTTCACGAACCAGATTCCCGCCTACGAAGCCGCCCCGGCGGTTTACGCGCAGCGCGCCTATTTACAGACGTTCGCGAAGGCCACGGCCAACGCGCGGAAATACATTCTGGTCACCACCAACACGCAGGACGTGATCGTGTTCGACTTGCAGGACAAAATCAGCCGCGACCTGCTCGACGTGACCGTCCCCACCAAAAAGTAAATTGAATTCCCAGCTATGAGTCGCAATCCCGTCAGCATCACCATCGGTGTTATTCTGCTCTTCGTCTTCATCGTGCTGCTCTTTGTCTTCCAGGTGCGGCAATCGGAGGTCGCCATTGTGACGACCTTCGGCAAGCCCACTGGCGCACCGTGCCTGGCGGGACCGCACTTCCGCCTGCCCTGGCCGATCCAGAAGGTTTACAAGTTCGACCAGCGCGTGCAGTCCTACGAGAGCAAGGAGATCGAAGGCCTGACCAGCGACAGCATCAACCTGCTCGCCCAGGTTTACGTGGGCTGGCACATCACCGATCCCGAGGCGTTCTTCCCCAAGTTCGGCGGCGACTCGACCGCCGAAGCGGAGCAAAAGGTGCTGGAAGGCATGGTGCGCAGCGCCACCGCCGGCGTCGTCGGCAATCATCCCTTCAGCGATTTTGTTTCGGCCAGCGGCGGGGCCAAATTCCCCCAGATCGAAAACGAAATCCTCGCGAAGCTGCAAAGCCAGCTCACCACCAACAGTTACGGCCTGACCGTGGACTTCCTGGGCCTCAAGAAAATCGGCCTGCCCGAAAGCGTCACGCAATCCGTCTTCGACCGCATGAAGCGCGAACGCGAAGTGCTCTCCAGCGATTATGAATCGAAGGGCACTGCCGAGGCGGAGAAGATCCGCTCCAAGGCGGACAGCGACGCGGCCAAGACCCTGGCCAACGCCGAACGCGAGGCCCGCAGCATTCGCGCCGAGGGCGAAGCCTACGCCGCCCAGGTGCTGCCCACCTTCCAGAAGAATCCCGACCTCGCCGTTTTCCTGCTGCGCCTGGACGCCCTGGAACAATCCTTGAAGGAACGCTCCACGCTGATCTTTGACGCGAATACGCCGCCGTTCGACCTGTTCAACGGCGCCTCGACCAACCTCCTTAGCAAGTGAGCGCATGAGCCAGGACCACGATCACCCGCACGATCATTCGCACGAGCCCGAGGGCGGCCACCCGCACGACCACGGGCACGCGCATGCGCGTCCAGCCACGCCCACGAGCCGGCCAGCCGAACCGGAAATGCCCCTCGACCCGGGTGCACAGGCCTTGTCCGAAGCGCTCAAGAGCAGCTTCGGCATCGTCAAGATTGTCATGGTCCTGCTGGTGGGCGTCTTCCTGGTCTCCGGGTTCTTCGTCGTGAACCCGCAGGAGCGCGCCATCATTCTCCGCTTTGGCCGGCCCGTGGGCGAAGGTCAGAAGGCGCTGCTCGGGCCTGGACTGCACTTCGCCTTTCCGTATCCGGTGGACGAAGTGGTCAAGGTGCCGTTCACCGAGATCCAGCAGGTCACCTCCACCGTGGGCTGGTTCTTCGTCACACCCGAACAGGAACTCGCCGGCACCGAGCCGCCGCCGATGCCTTCGCTGAATCCCGCCGTGGATGGCTACGTGCTGACCGCAGATCAAAACATCATCCACTCCCGCGCGGTCCTGAATTATCGCATCGAGGACCCCATCACCTACGTGTTCAACTTTGCCGGCGCATCGAACGCCGTGCTCAACGCGTTGAACAACGCGCTCGTGCAGGCCGCTTCGGAGTTCAAGGTGGACGACATCCTTTCCCGCGACGTCTTTGGATACAAGGACACCGTGCGCCGTCACACCGTTGAGCTGCTGGCCCGGCAAAAAGTCGGCGTGGTGGTCGAGCAGCTCGAGGTTTCCAGCCGGCCGCCGTTGTATCTGAAGACGGATTTTGCCCGGGTGGCCGACGCCGCACAGAAGCGCGACGACCTGATCAGCGCGGCGCGCACCTACCAGAACCAGGTCATCAGCAAGGCCGACGCCGACGCCAGTTCGCTCACCAACACCGCGGAGTCCGACCGCACCTGGTATGTGGAAAGCCTGAAAGCCGAGGCCTCCCGGTTCAAAGACCTGCTGCCGCGCTACGAGGAAAACCCGCAACTGTTCGTGCAGGCCCGCCTCATGGAAACGCTGGGACGTGTGATGACAAACGTGCAGGACAAGATATACCTTTCCGAGGCCGCCAACGGCAAAACCCGCGAATTGCGCCTGCTGCTCAATCGCGAACCGCCGAAGATCAAGACCGAAAAGCCCTCGCCTTGAGCGGGCGCCAGTGTTCAACGTTTTAACGCCATGCAAGTCACATCGCTCCTCAGCCGGGAAGAGCACGGACATCATCACCATCACCATCATCACGATGGCGAAACGTGCGACGCCTGCGGCATCGAGCATTCGCACACGCAAATCCGCCTGCAACAGACGCTGATCGGCGTCGTGTTCGTGCTGAACGCCTTCATCGTGGACTGGCTGTTCGAGGGCGGCCACACCGTGGCCAGCGTCAGCGGCTTCATCGGCGCCATCATCCTGGGCCTGCCCATCATCATGACGGCGGTGAAAGACCTGCGGCTCGGGCTGCTCAGCATCAACGAACTCGTCGCCATTGCCGTGCTCGCGGCGTTTGCGAGCGGCGATTACAAGACCGCCGGCGTGGTGGCGTTCTTCATGTTGATGGGTGAAATCATTGAAACCCGCACGGCGGAAGGGGCGCGGCTGTCCATCGAGTCGCTCATCAAAATCACGCCCACCAAGGCGCGCCGGCTCAAGAAAGACGGCTCCGAGGAGGAAGTTCCCGCCAGCGAACTGGCCGTGGGCGATCTCATCCGCATCCGGCCCGGCGACAACGTCGCGGCGGACGGCGTGATTGCGGCGGGCGAAGGCTCGTTCAATCAGGCGACCATCACCGGTGAATCACTGCCTGTGGACAAACGCCCGGGCGATCAGGTGTTCGCGGGCACGCAGAACCTGACCGGCGTCCTGGAAATCAAGGTCAGCCGCGCCGGCACCGACACCACCATCGGCCGGGTGCGGGAACTGATTCTCGCCGCGGAAAAAACCAAGCTCCCGATCATGAAGATCGTGGACCAATACATGGGCTTCTACACGCCGCTGGTGCTGGTCATCGGCGCGCTGGTGTGGGCCTTCACCCGCGATCTCGAACGCGTCATCGCCGTGCTCGTCGTGGCCTGCCCGTGCGCGTTCATCCTCGCCACGCCAACGGCGATGGTGGCTGCCCTGTCCGCCGCGGCGCGTCTGGGCATTCTCATCAAGAACGTCGCGGACATCGAAGCCGCCGCCAAAATCAATGCCTTCATTTTCGACAAGACCGGCACCCTCACCACCGGCCAGCTGGCCGTCAGCCGGCTCGCCCCCGTGGACGGCGTGCAGCCCGCGGAATTACTGCGACTGGCGGCCACCGCGGAAAAATACAGCAATCACCCGACGGCCAAGGCGCTGGCCAACATCGCCGCCGATGTCGGGCTGACGCTCGCCGAACCCAAGAACTTCGCCGAAACCGCCGGGCGCGGCATCAAGGCCGGCGTGGACACGGCCGCCATTCTCGTGGGGCGCGCGCAATGGCTGAAGGACAACGGCGTGACGGAGGATTTCCTCAAGTCCGTGGACGTCAACGAAACCGAGGGTTACAGCCTCATCTTCGTGGCCCGGGACGGGAAGTTCATCGGCTGGGTCGGCATGCAGGACATGACGCGGGCCGAGGCGAAGGAATCGCTCGCCGGCCTGAAGGAAAGCGGCGTGCGCCGTGTGGCCATGATCTCTGGCGACCGCCAGCCGGTGGCCACGCGCGTCGCGGCGGAAATCGGCTGCGAAGAAGCCAAGGGCGATTGCCTGCCGCAGAACAAGGTCGAATTCGTGAAGGCAATGAAGGCCAAGGGCTACAAGGTGGCCGTGGTCGGCGACGGCGTGAACGACGCGCCCGCGCTGGCCGCGGGCGACATCGGCATCGCGATGGGCGCCGCCGGCAGCGAAGTGGCCATCCACAGTGCAACGATTGCGCTCATGAACAACGATCTGCGCCGCCTGCCGTTCCTGGTGCAGCTCTCGCGCAGCACGCGGGCCGTCATCAACCAGAACTTCCTCTTCGGCATCTTCTTCATCGTTGCCGGCCTGACGCTGGCGGCGCTGGGCTACGTGGGACCGATTGTGGCCGCCATTCTCCACAACACCGGTTCACTCATCGTCATTTTCAACAGCGCCCGCCTCGTGCGCAAAGGCGAGGAACTGGAGCATTACCATCCGCACACGGAAACGCCCGCGAGCAGCGGCGGTTCGCGCCCCGAAGCCACGGGACAATTGGAGCCGAAGGTGGCCTAAGGCGGTCGCCTTGCTGCCATATTTGAACTCAAGTAATTTGATGACATGAGTGCCATTGAAGTCATCGAGCAAATCAAGAAGCTGCCCCGCGAGGAGCAGCAGAAGGTGACTGCGTTCATTCATGCAGCGGAAGCCGCGGGCACAATCGCACAGCCTGCGGGAGATAAGGTGAGCGAGGAATTCAAACGGGTGGCGGATGAAGTGTTCAACACGAATGCCGAGTTGTTCCGCAAACTCGCTCAATAACCGTGGACGAGCCGAGGTTTTTAACGATTGCTGAAGTGCTGTATCTCCATGATGAATCGCTGAAGCGATTTGGCGGTTCGGCCGGGATTCGGGAAGCGGGTTTGGTCGGCTCGGCATTGGGCTCGGCGCAGAACGCATATTGGTATGGCCGCGGCAATCTGTATGACATCGCTGCCGCGTATGCCTTTCACTTGGCCCAAGCCCAGGCGTTTGTGGATGGAAATAAACGAACGGCTGTTGCAGCAGCGATTGCGTTTCTGAAAGTGAACGGGGCTGGCTTCCCGAAAGATGACGGGGCGCTTTACAGCGCGATGATCGACATCGCAAAGAAGACTTTGGACAAGCCCGGTTTGGCGGCAGTGATCCGCCGACTGGCAGAACAAAAGTGAGTTATGGCCGTCGCTGAATTGAATCCGCAATCCACATCCCGCAACCCGCAAGCGGGCGAGGTCGTCGTCTCCGTGCGCGGGTTGACGAAGGTCTTCAAGGATTTCTGGGGCCGGCCCAAGGCGCGCGCCGTGGACAACGTGGATTTCGAGGTGCGCCGCGGCGAGGTGTTCGGCCTGCTCGGACCCAACGGCTCCGGCAAATCCACCACCGTGAAGCTGCTCCTCGGCCTGCTCAATCCGACCAAAGGGCACATGGAAGTGTTCGGCCATTCGCCCAAGCATGTGCCGACCAAGTCGCGCATCGGCTATCTGCCCGAGGAAAGCTATCTTTACCGCTACCTCGATTCCCGCGAAACGCTCGACTTCTTCGGCAACCTCTTTCACCTGCCGCCCGGCGAACGCCAGAAGCGCACGGATCAGTTGCTCGAAATGGTCGGCCTGAACCTGACGCAGACCCGCGCCGTGGGTGAATTCTCGAAGGGCATGCAGCGCCGCATCGGCCTCGCGCAGGCGCTCATCAACGACCCCGACCTCGTCATCCTCGACGAACCGACTGCCGGCCTCGATCCCATCGGCTGCCGCGAGGTGAAGGATCTGATCATCGCCCTCGCGCGCCGCGGCAAGACGGTGATTCTCAGCAGCCACCTGCTTTCCGACGTCGAGGACGTGTGCGATCGCGTGGTGATTTACTACGGCGGCAAGGTGCAGGCGCTGGGGACGCTGAAGGAACTGCTCGCCACGCCGGACGTGGTGCGCATCACGACGCCCGTATTGCCGCGCGAAACGATGGAACGCGTGCTGGAAGTCATCCGCAAGGACGTGGACGCCGGCAAAGTCCGTGTGGACAATCCGACGCAGAATCTCGAGAGCTACTTCCTCGACGTGGTGAACAAGGCCCGCGCCTCGGCGGAAACCTCCGGCGCGCAATCCGGCGCCCGCGTCGCGGAATACCTCCGTGCCGGCGGCGAAGCGAAGCCCGCGACCGACAAATTGCTGGAGCGTCTCACGCTGCCCGCCGCTGCGCCCAAACCGGCGGCAGCCGAGCCGGCGCCCACCGCACGGGCCATTTCCGTGGAAAAACTGGCCGAACTCACTCAGGCCAAGCCAACGCCGCCCGCACCATCGTCCGACGCGCCCCAGCCCGGGGCCAAACCCGCGGCCACGCCGGAAGAGCTGAGCAAGGCAAACGAAAAGTTGTCGTCGCTGCTGGGCGGGAAGAAGAACTGATTTTCAGCCACAGTTGAAACACGGATGAAACACCGATTTCCATTCTCGCCCTTCGCGACGATTTACGGGTTCCGTGATCAATCCGGTCCATCTGTGGTTAATTTTTTGAACTGATGCAGCGCATTCTCGCCATCGCCTGGCTCACGTGGAAAGCCGCCTTCCGATTCCGGCTGTTCATCGTGGTGACGGTGTTGCTGCTGGGGGCCGTGGTGGGTCTGCCGTGGATGTTGCATGATCCGCATTTCACCGCGCAGGAGTTCACCCAGGTCCAGCTGACCTACACCTTGAGCGCCGTGACCGCGTTGCTGGGGCTGGCCACGCTCTGGCTGGCCTGCGGCACGCTGGCCCGGGACATCGAGGAATGCCAGATCCAGGTGGTGGTCACCAAACCGATTGCCCGCTGGCAAATCTGGCTGGGCAAATGGCTCGGGCTCGTGTCGCTCGATGCCGCGCTGCTGGCCATCGCGGGCGCCTGCATTTACGGGCAATTGCTCTACCAGTCGCACAGCCTGGCGCCCAAGCAGCAGGAAACCCTGCGCAACGAGGTGCTCGTCGCCCGCGGCGCCGCGCGGGAAAAAAGCTTCGATACCGAGATCGAGGCGGAGACGGACAAGGCGCTGCAGGAACGCCTCGCCAAGAACCCCGTGACCAAGGCCGACCTCGCCGAGGTGCGGCGGCAGATTCGTGAGAAAATCAAGGCCCAGATTCAAGTCGTGCCGCCGGGCACGTATCGCACGTGGGAAATCGACCTCGGCTTTGCGCGGCATTCGCTGAAGGGCCAGCCGCTGTTTCTGCGGGTGAAGTTCAACGCGGCCGAGAAGAGCCCGAGCGGCACCTTCACCGGTCTCTGGCAGGTGGGCGTGCCGGACAAAACCAAGCTCTGGACGAGCGGGCCGATGAGCCTGGCGCCGGACACGTTTCACGAAATCCAGATCGACCCGGATTTGTTCGACGCCAACGGCGTGCTGACCATCTCCTTTGCCAACCTGAACAACACCACGCTGATTTTCCCGCTCGAGGACGGCATGGAGGTGCTGTATCGCGAAGGCGGTTTCGGGCTGAACTTCATCCGCGGCCTCGGCATCATTTTCTGCTGGATGACGCTGTTCGCCACCCTGGGGTTGTCGGCGGCCAGTTTTCTTTCCTTCCCGGTGGCGGCGTTTGCGTCGCTGGCCGCGCTGACGCTCACCCTTTCAACAGGCACGCTGGCGTCCGTGGTGGAACAGGGCACTGTGATGGGCGCCAACGAGGAAACCGGCGCCGTGGGCCACTCGGCGATCGACGCCGTGGCGGTCCCGCTGTTTCGCGGCATCCTGAATCTGATCAATCTCGCCAAGGACTTCTCGCCGGTAGACGCGCTGAGCACGGGCCGGAGCATTCCGTGGCCCCTGCTCGGGCAGGCCTTCGGCCAGATCGTGCTGTTGCTGGGCGGCGTGCTGGCCGTGTTCGGCATCTGGACCTTCAGCCGGCGGGAACTGGCCACCGCCCAGGGAACGCAGTGAGCTCATGTCATCGCGCCTCAAAAAAATTCTCCTCGTCGTGCTCGCCCTCGCCCTCCTGGCCGCGGGCGGGTTCACGCAACGCTCGTTGAACCTGGACCGCAAGGAGCTTGGCCTCACGCGGCTGGATCAGCCGCTGGAGAACATGCCGCCCGTGCTGGCCTTCACCACGGTGGCCCTGGGTGGCTTTCGCGGATTGATTTCCAACATCCTGTGGATTCGCGCCAACGAGCTGCAGGACCAGGACAAGTTTTTCGAGATGTCGCAACTGGCCGAATGGATCACCAAGCTCGAACCGCATTTCACCCAGGTCTGGCTCGTGCAGGCCTGGAACATGGCCTACAACATCTCGGTCAAGTTCAAGGAAAACGCCCCCGGCGATTACACCGACCGCTGGCGCTGGGTGCAACGCGGCATCGAGCTCCTCCGCGACGAGGGGCTGAAATACAACCCGAACGACCTCCTCATCTACCGCGAGCTCGCGTGGTTCTTTCAGCACAAAATCGGCGCCAATCTCGACGACGGCCACATGTTCTACAAACAACAGTGGGTGCTCGAGACCTCGAAGGTCTTCGGCTCCACCAACGTCGTCAGCCTCGAAGCCCTTGCCCATCCCACTACGCCTGATCTCCGCCAGCGCGCCGAATTGATGCAGACCAAGCTCGGCATGGACCCGAAGACCGTGCTGGAGGTGGACAAGGAATACGGCCCGCTCGACTGGCGCATGCCGGAGACCTACGCCATTTACTGGGCGCACGTCGGCCTCATGCGCGCCAAGGAATTTCCCGACCGCGTCAAACAGGAAGACGTCATGACGCTGCGCCGCGTCATCTACCAGTGCATGCAGCTCGCCTTCCAACGCGGCCGCCTGGTGCCGAACTACTTCACCAAGACCTTTGAATACGCCCCGAACCTCGCCTTGATCCCGAAGGTCAACGCCGCCTACGAGGAGCAGATGAAGGAACAGCCGGACATGCGGGCCAACATCGCCACCGGCCACCGCAACTTCCTCCGCGACGCGATTTACTTCCTCTACATCCATAACCGCGTGGCCGACGCCGCCAGGTGGTTCAAGTATCTCGGCGAAAAATATCCCGACAAAACCATCATCGACAGCGACCCCAATTCCTTCCCGCGGAATGTCACGCTCGACGAATACTGCGTCGCCAAGCTCCAGGAAGCCATCGGCGAGACCGACCAGAAGGGCATGAAGAACGTGCTCGAAGGCCTCGTCACGCAATCCTACCTCAGCACAATCATGGACGACGACGACCGCGCCGCCGGCTTCATGCTCCTCGCCCGCAAGGCCCACGATGTTTACGAGTCCAAAGTCACGGCGCGCAACGGCGCCATCAACATGCCTCCGCTGGCTGACATTCAACGGGATGTCCTGCACCGCATGCTCGACCCCGAACAGGGCCTGCCGGACGACATGGCCGCGCACCTTGCCACCAAGCTCGGTGTGCCCCTGCCGCCGCGCGTGGCCAAACCCGCCCCTTCGGCCAATTCTGGCACCACCAACGCGCCCGCTGCGCCGCGCATTGACTGATCCAGCCGTTCTGCGCACTGACAAAGTGACTTTGTTTGTCAACGAAGTGGCTTTGTCAGCGGACAAAACGATTTTTCGCACTGACAGAGCGGCTTTGTTGCCCCACAGAGCGGCTTTGTTGCCCAACAGAATGATTTTGTTGACTGAAAAAGTGACTTTGTCGGCCGACAAAATGACTTCGTCAGCGCACAAAACGGTTTTGTCAGTGGAAAAAATGGGCTCTTCGACAAACAAAGCCGCCAAGTCCGCAGGCCAAGTCACAGGTTGAGGCGCCAAAGCGGCTTTTCCCCCCGAAAAGCGCATCTAGTCAGGCGGCGCGACGGGGTTCCGCCGGTTCCGCCCGGCCGATTTTGAGTCGCCCGGCCGATGTTCCCGGCTCATATTGGCGCCCGCTGTGATTGGCCCTGTTGAAGTGCAACCCGCCGGCCCCGACCTGATTGCCCAGGTCGAATCCATCTTTTCCCCAGACGGCCTGCTGTCCCGCGCCCGGAACTTCGAGTTCCGGCCCCAACAGCAGGAGATGGCGGTCGCCGTGGCCCGCGCGTTGCAAAATGGCGAACACCTCGCCGTGGAGGCCGGCACGGGCGTTGGCAAGTCGCTCGCCTACCTGATTCCGGCGATTCTGTTCGCGGTGCAGCATAGCAAGAAGGCCGTCATTTCGACCCACACCATCAACCTGCAGGAGCAGCTCACGCAAAAGGACCTGCCGATGCTGGCGGCGGTGCTGCCGGTGAAGTTCAGCTTCACGATGCTGAAGGGCCGCGGCAATTACCTGTGCACCCGGCGCCTGCACAAGGCGATGCACAGCGCAGACCAGCTTTTCACCGGCCCGGAACAGGAGGAGCTCAAGCGCATCTGGGAATGGGCGCACACGACCGAGGACGGCAGCCTGTCGGACTTTGAAGTGGAGCCGGACCCGAAGGTGTGGGCGCAGGTGTGTTCGGAACGCGGCCTGTGCTCGCCCAAGGTGTGCGGGTATCCGAGCGACTTCGCCAAGGACCACGGCGTCTGCTTTTTTCAACGCGCGCGGAACCGCATCCTGTCGGCCGACGTGCTGGTGTTGAATCACACGTTGTTCTTCACCCTGCTCGGCGGACTGGAGGAGGAATCCGAGGGCGGCATCCTGTTCAAAAACGATTTCGTAGTCTTCGACGAGGCGCACACGATGGAAAGCGTGGCCTCGCGCCACATCGGGTTGAGCGTTTCGAGCGGACAGGTGCGGTATTCCTTGAACCGCCTGTGGAATCCGCGCACGGAGAAGGGCCTGCTGGCCACGTTGCGCAAGGGCAGCGCCGTCAAGCTGGTGGCGGATTTACTGAAGGAGACGGACGCATTTTTCGCCCAGGTGGAAACGGTTTGCGAGGATTTGAACGAGTCCGCCCGCAAACCCTTCGGCGGCGAACGGCGGCGGGACTGGACGGAGCTGCGCATCCGCCGCGCGGACCTGGTGCCGGACAACGTCACGCTGCCGCTCCAGCGCCTGCGCGAGGCGGTGAGCGATTTGATCAAATCCAGCGAGGACAGCGACATGGGAAGCGAGCTGCTGGAATGCAACCGGCGGCTCGGCGAATTGCGGGTGGAAATCGCCGAGTTCCTCAGCCAGACCGTCGAGGATCATGTCTATTGGGTCGAGCGCGGCGGCAAGGCGCACCGGGCGATTTCGCTGAACGCGGCGCCGGTCGAGGTGGCGGAGTTTCTCCGGCGACGCCTGTTCAACAGCGACACCAGCGTGATTATGACGAGCGCCACGCTGGGCATGCGCAGCGCGGAACGCGAAATAAGGAAGGAAGAAGCCGCCCCTGAGCGCCTGCCCAAATCCCGTTCCACGCCCCGCCCGCCGCCCTCTGCATTGGAATACTTCGTCCACCGCGTGGGTGCCGAACGGGCGGAACAGCTCCAGGTCGGCACGCCGTTCGACTACGAACGGCAGATGAAGATCTACGTCGCCAGCAAGATGCCCGACCCGCGCGAGGCCGCCTACGCCGGCGCCCTGCAAAAGTGGATCGAGCATTTCGTGAAGCAGACGCACGGCAAGGCCTTTGTGCTGTTTACGAGCTACAAGCTCATGCAGGAACTGGGCGAGCGGATGCAGCCGTTTTTCGACGAACTGGGCCTCGCGTGCTTTGTGCAGGGCACGGGCACGCCGCGCAGCACGATGCTGGAGAAATTCAAGGAGGACGTGGATTCGGTGCTGTTCGGCACCGACAGCTTCTGGCAGGGCGTGGACGTGCCCGGCGAGGCGCTGAGCAATGTCATCATCACGCGGCTGCCGTTCGCCGTGCCGGACCATCCGCTCATCGAGGCGCGGATCGAAGCCATTGAAGCGCGCGGCGGCAATTCGTTTGCCGAGTTTTCCCTGCCGGAGGCGGTGTTGAAGTTCCGCCAGGGGGTGGGCCGCCTCATTCGCACGCGACAGGATCAGGGCATCGTGGTGGTGCTGGACCCGCGCATCACCCAGAAGCAATACGGCCGCGCCTTTCTGGACGCCCTGCCCCGGTGCGCTGTGGAAATCATCTGACCTCGCGCGCGATGAACTTCCACGAAGCGCTCAAAATCGCCGGCGGCGGGCTCGCCCTGTTGATGTATGCGCCGCTGCTGGTCAGCGCGGTGCGCGATCGCGGCGCCGGACAAAGCTTCGCCATGTGGGCGCTGTGGGCCGTGCTGGACACGACCGTCACCATCGCGCTGGTGGAGCAGCATGGAAATTTCTGGCTGTCGGGCGGATTTGCGGCGGGGTCGATTGCGCTCACACTGCTGTTGCTGGCCTGCGGCCGGTTTGCCTGGGGCTGGTTGGAGACGGTGATTCTGCTGCTGGTGCTGGGTTGCCTGGCCGTCTGGAAGTTCAGCGGCCCGCGCGGCGCCACCATCGCCACGACGGTGGCCATCGTCATCGCCGGCCTGCCCGGCCTGCTGGAACTCTGGCGCCATCCACAACCGGCGTTGGCGCGCATTTGGGCCGGCTACACCGTGGCGAACCTGCTCGGGTTCTGGGGCGGCGCGGAATGGACGATTGAAGCGCGCTTCGCACCCGGCATTTTTGCCCTGCAAACACTTGTGCTGACACTCGTCGGCTTCCGTCGCCCGACTGGCCGCGCGGTCAGTGGTCGCCCCGGGATGTAATTCGGCCATCCGGGGGCGAAAATGTCCTTGCACGAGTCGGTGCCAGGACTAGGGTAGAAATGTCGGGACGGTCCGGCCCTCTGGCGAGGTTTGGTTCCGTCTCGAATCCTTCCGCGCGGAAGGGGCGGGTTTGGGGCGTTAACTAAACCGTGTGTAGCCTCAAGCCCGCTTGTTTTTTACCGGCGTGCGGCAAAGCCCCTTTCCAACTTCCCGCAACGGGCCTCACAAACCGGTCGGATGGTCCAAAAACACCCACGGCACGCGGAACTTTTGTGAAAGGTGCGCGGCCAGCGCCTTCACGCCGAACGTCTCCGTGGCGTAGTGCCCGGCATAAAACACGTTCACCCGCAGTTCCTCGGCCAGTGCAAACGTCCAGTGCGGCCCCTCGCCAGTGATGAACGTGTCCACGCCCTCCTTTGCCGCCTGCTTCAGTTCGCCGCCCGCGCCCCCGGTTACGACGCCAATGCGCCGGCATTGTTGAGGACCGCCGGGAATGACTTCCACCCGGCCGCCCACCGCTTTCGCCAGTCGCAACGCCAGTTCGTTGCGCGGCAGCCGGGTCATGGTTTGAAATCCCAGCGCCGTGCCGCGACTGACAAAAAACGGCTTCAATTTCCGGAAGCCCAGTGCGGCGCACAATTGCACGTTGTTGCCCAGCTTCGGGTGCGCGTCCAGCGGCAGGTGCGAGCTGTAAATGGCCAGGTTGTGATCGAGCAACAACCGCAGCAGCTCGTAGTTGGTCCCGGTCCACGGATGCCGCGCCCCCCAGAACAATCCGTGATGGACCAGCATCAGGTCGGCGCCCGCCGCGATCGCCTTGCGCACGGTGGCCGGCGAGGCGTCCACCGCCGCGGCGATACGCGTCACGGTGCCGCGATTCTCGACCTGCAAGCCATTCACCGCGCCGTCGTAATCCTGAATGTCGCCGGTGCGGAGCAGCGTGTCACAATGCCGGACGATTTGGACGAGCGAAGCTTTGGCCATGGCACTCTTGAAAGTTTTGTCGAAGCAGACCTTACTTAAACTATCCGAACAGATTTTAACAGCTCTACATACCCGATTTTCCGCGAGGAGAATAAGGTGCTGATTCCTGTAACTGTAATGGCGTTAAAGTTTCCGCACGAATTTAAGAAAACTGAAGCCACCGAATAATTTTCGCCTAGCCGATGTGGCGTTTGAATCGCTGAACAATAAGTCTTCATTCGGCGAAGGAGTCTAGCCAATGCATATTCAACTTTTTCCGGTGGGATACTTCTGGGGCCACCCCCTAGAACTGCAAGTCGCTCGGGAAGCGCAACCACTTGGTGTGCGCCAAGCCACTCCTGAATGGAGAGCCAAAACAGATCCAACACCTTAGATTTTTCGGATGTCCTGCCCAATGCGAGGTAAGTTGAATAGTCGACCAAGAACACTTCAAAATAAAGCCATTCATCGATAACTGCATCGCGTGATATTTGTGCCTCCACTGGGAAAAACTCCCTATCCTCAGCAAATCCGGCAGCATGTCCGTCTCGCAGACGCTTGAAAAACTCGGCTCCAATCTCGGTGCCGGACACTTTTCTTTTTAAGAACGACAACATGAAGTTCGATGTGAACCAAGTCGATTGGCGAACAGCAACTCTCTTCGAGTTGCGAAGCTATGTTTGTAGCTAGGTCTGTTCAAGCTGTTTCACGACTTGACTTTGAGATTCGACCAGGATGCTTATCTTGACTATAAAACAGTCGCCCAAAATAATTTGATGAATTCCCAAACTGCCTATTGAATTCCCGCCGCGCGTTCCTATGATGCGCGAATTGAACGACGTTCGATGAGCAATTCTTCCGAAGCCAATGGCGCCTGGGACATCCAAGCCGCCCGCGACCTCTATAACATCCGCCGCTGGGGCGCGAATTACTTCGACATCAACGAAGCGGGCCGGGTGGTGGCGCGCCCGCAGCAGGACGCCGGTTGCGCCGTGGACATCACCGACGTGATCGAAGAGGCGAAGGCGCGCGGGCTCAAGTTCCCGCTGTTGATCCGCTTTCAGGACATTCTGCGCCACCGGGTCGAGGCGCTGAACCAGGCGTTCCGGAATTCCATCGCCGAATACGGCTACCAGGGGCGTTACCGCGGCGTGTTTCCCATCAAGGTCAACCAGCTCCGCGAGGTGGTGGAGGAGATTCTCGACGCCGGACGGCCATTCGAGTTTGGTCTGGAGGTGGGCAGCAAGCCGGAACTGTTCGCCGGGCTCGCGCTGCAAGGCGCGCCGGGAACGCTCATCATTTGCAACGGCTACAAGGATTCGGGCTTCATCAAGATGGCGCTCCTCGGCATCAAGCTGGGCAAGAAGGTCATCATGGTCGTCGAAAAACTGGAGGAGCTGCGCCAGATCATTACCGTGTCGAAGCAGCTCGGCGTCGAGCCGCTCATCGGGATCCGCGCCCGCCTGCTCTCGAAGGGCGCGGGTCGCTGGGCGGAAAGCGGCGGCGAAAACGCCAAGTTCGGCCTGAGCACGGCGGAAATCCTCGTCGCCGCGCAACTGCTGCAGAAGGAGAACCTGACCCACTGCCTGAAGCTGCTGCATTTTCACATCGGCTCACAGGTGCCGGACATCTTGACCGTCAAAAAGGCCGTGCAGGAAGCGGCGCGCTTCTACTCGAAGCTGCACAAGATGGGTTTCCCGATTGAGTTCTTCGACGTGGGCGGTGGCCTCGGCGTGGATTATGACGGCAGCCGTTCGGCGTTCGACAGCTCGACGAATTACACGCTGCAGGAATACACCAACGACGTCGTTTATTACCTGGCCGAGGTCTGCAACGCCGAAAAGGTGCCGCACCCGAACATCGTGAGCGAAAGCGGCCGCGCCATCGTCGCGCATCACAGCGTGCTGGTGGTGGAGGTGTTTGGATCAATTGAAAAGACGCGCGCGGAGGCACAGTTCGACTACGGCGAGAACGAGCATGCCCTCGTCCGCGAACTGCTGGACATCCGCAAAAACCTGCCCAAACAGAACAAGCTGGAGGCCTATCACGACGCATTGGAGCGCAAGGAGGACGCGCAACAGATGTTTGCCTTCGGCGTGCTGGACCTGATCGACAAGGCCAAGATCGAGAATCTCTACTGGGAAATCAGCGCCGCCGTGGTGGAAAGCTTCAAGGGCCAGGCCTACATCCCGGAGGAAATCCGCAAGCTCGAAGATTCCCTCGGCGACCAGTATCTCTGCAATTTTTCCGTGTTCCAGTCGCTGCTTGACCATTGGGCGCTGGACCAGCTTTTCCCCATCATGCCGCTGGCGCGGCTGGACGAACGCCCCACCCGCGAGGCCACGCTGGTGGACATCACCTGCGATTCCGACGGCCAGATCAACAAGTTCATTGACCTGCGCGACGTGCGCGACACCCTGCCCCTGCATCCGCTGCGCACCAACGGCAACGGCAAGCCGGAGCCCTACTTCATCGGGTTTTTCCTCATGGGCGCGTATCAGGACATCATGGGTGACCTGCACAACCTGTTTGGCCGCGTCAATGAAGTGCACGTCTTCCTCGATCCCGACGAGCCGGCGGGCTACTACATCGAGGAAATCATCGAAGGCACCACCATCGTGCAGGCGCTGGGCGCCGTGCAATACGACGAGCACGAGCTGAAGCGCCAGATGAAGTCACAGATGGACGAGGCCATCAAATCCGACCGCATGAAGCCCAGCGAGGCCATGCGGCTGCTCGACGATTACGAGCGCGGTTTGAAGGAATACACCTACCTGAGCATGTGATGCGCTGGCCTCGTTTTGCTGGCCGGAACTGCCGGCTTGTCTTTTCCCCGGCCTTCCGGCTTTCTGCCCGCGCACCGTGGCTGATTTGACTCCCAATCCCGAACTGCTCCGCTCGCTGGGCCGGCTCGCCCGCGGGCTTTCCTGTCTTTTCTGGGGGCTCCCGTTGACGCTGCTGATCTGCGCCCAAGCCGTGCGCACCGAATGGCTGCGCTCCTTGGGCGTGGTGCCGCCCGTGCTGACCACCGGGCTGCTGCTGTTCGGCCTCTGGCAGATGCGCACGTTCCAGCCGCAGGAGCGCGTGTGGACGAATTCCTTGTGGCAGACCCGTCTGCTCGCCACGGCCAATCTCGGCCTGAGCCCGTTCCTGTATTGGTGGAGCCAGGTGCCGGGCAACGGCTATTTTCTCGCGGCGGTTGTGCTGTTCGGCCTGGGCAGCATTGCGTTTCTGACCAGTCTGAACACCACCATTGAACGGCTTGGGGCCATGTTGCCGGACGAAACGCTGCGTTACGAAACCCGGCAGTTCACGGCCGTCAACCGCTGGCTGCTGTTCCTCCTGCTCGCGGTCGTGGCCTGCTTCTACGTGGCCGCCCACTCACCTGAACTGGCCAGCCGTTTTGCCGGCCTGCTCAACACGATGGCGCGCCTCTACCGCTGGTTCATCATCGCCTTCATCCTGCTGCCGGTGGCCATGACCATGGCGCTGCTCTGGAAGACCAAGGAAGTGATTCTGCAAAGCGTCTTCGGCGGGGAGCACTGAACTGCGGGCCGTTCAATTCAACGTCTCGGCCACGCGGTAGCGAAACATGCGTTTCTTCATCCAGCGCACGGCCAGCAAATCATAAAATGACGCGAACAGCCGGTTCCACACGCCATAGTGCGAAACCCCGGCCGTGCGCGGATTGTGGCTGATGGTCACCTCGCCGACCGTATAGCCCTCGATCTTGAACAGCGTCGGCAGGAACCGGTGCATGCCCTTGAAGAATTTCAGGTTGTCCACGCATTCCCGCTTGAACGCGCGGAAGCAGCAGCCCGCGTCGCTGATGGTTTCACCGGACAGCTTGTTCCGCACGGCGTTCGCAATGCGCGAGGAAATGATGCGGATGATGTTGTCACCCTGCGCCCGCGCGGCCACGCGCGTGCCGCAGACACAATCAAACCGCTGAAGTGCCGCGATGAATTTCGGCAGGTCCACCGGGTCATTCTGCAAATCGGCATCCAGCGTCACGATGTATTGTCCGCGTGCCGCCTTCATGCCGGCGAACATCGCCGCTGACTGGCCGCAGTTGCAGGCGAACTTCAGCCCGCGGATGCGTTGATCCGCCGCCGCCAGTTCCTGCAAAATCTTCCACGTGTTGTCCGTGCTGAAATCGTCTGTCAGCACGATTTCGTAGGAGAGCTTCACGCCGTCCGCCGCCTGCGCGATGGCCGCCACCAACGGGCGCAAATTTCCCTCCTCATTGTGACAGGGAATGACGAAACTGAGGACTGGCGCGGGATCGCTCATTTAAATCCGGGTGGGACGCTAGCAAGCCGCCGACGGCATCGCCAGCGGCAAAACTCGGGCGGCCTCAATTCACCAGTCGATACCAGTTGTCGCGCTGGCGGGGCTCGTAGCCGAGGTCGCGGATAAGCCGTTGCATGTCGGCCACGGTCATGCGGAAGGTCGTGCCGGCACTGCTGACCACGTTTTCCTCGATCATGATCGAGCCCAAATCATTCGCACCATATTTCAAGGCGACCTGTCCGATGTCGGGACCTTGCGTGACCCAGGAGCTTTGCACGCTGGGAAAGTTGTCGAGGTAGATGCGCGCGAGGGCCTGCGTCTTCAGGTATTCATGCGACCCGACGGTCGGCGCCTTGAGCACGGCGTTCTCGGGCTGAAACGTCCAGCAGATGAAGGCCGTGAACGCACCGCCCTTGACGGTGCCCGTTTCGAGCGCATTCGCATACGCGGCCGCATGTTCGATGGGCGAACTCCCCCAATTCCGCACGCCGCACTCCACACTCCGCATTCGGGCCAGCGACTTGTCCTGCTGCGCCCGGACAAACTCCAGATGCTCGATGCGGTCATCCATCGTCTCGACGTGACCGAACATCATCGTTGCCGAGCTGGCGAGCCCCAGCGCGTGCGCGACGTCCATCACGCCCATCCACTCGTTCGACATCGCCTTGAGCGGCGCGATGCGCTGGCGCACGCGGTCCACGAGGATTTCCCCCCCACCGCCGGGGACGCTCCCCAGGCCGGCGGCCGTGAAATCGCGCAGGAGGGTTTCCACCGGCTCATTGAAAAACTTCGCGAACGCGATGAACTCGCTCGGGCTGAAGCCGTGCACGTTGAAGCCGGGAAACTTGGCTTTGATGTGCGAAAGCAGGTCCAGATACCACTGCTTGGTCAGCTTGGGGTGGTGCCCGCCCTGCATCAAAATCTGCGTGCCGCCGAGGGCGATGGTCTCCTCGATCTTCTGGTCCATCTCCGCCGTGGTGATGACGTAGGAGTCGGCATCCTTTTCGGTGCGGTAGAACGCGCAGAACTTACAATAGACGTTGCAGACGTTCGTGTAGTTGACGTTGCGATCCACGATGTAGCTGATGATCCCCTCCCCTTGGCCACCGTGCGCCGCACGCCGATGCAACTGCCGGCGGCGGTCCGCCAGTGCGCCGAGTTCTTCCAGCGGCAACGTGGCCAGCCGGCGGGCTTCGTCGGCATTGATGCGGCCGCCGTCCCAAACCTTCTGCAACAAGCTGTCGAGTGACGCGTCGTAAATCACGGTGGGAACGTAGTGGAAACTGGCATCCGGGACAAGCAAGCGCCCCCTCAAAACATGATCGCCGCCGCCACTTCCCTGGCCTTCGCGTCGCCGAACAATTCGCTCACCAGTTCGAGGCCAAATTCAATGGCCGTGCCCGCGCCACGGGAAGTGATCAAGTTGCCGTCCTTCACCACGCGTTCCGCCACCAGGGCGGCCGGCAGCTCCTGGTGCACGGAGAAATGAGCCGTAAAACGTTTGCCCACAAGCAGCCCGGCATCTGCCAGCACAGCCGGCGCGGCGCAGATCGCCGTGACGGGTTTGCCCGCGGCAGCAAACTTCCGGGCGAGCTGCGCGGGCCGGCCGTCGGCCCGCAAGGCCGTCACCCCCGGACCGCCCGGAATGAACAACAGGTCAAAGGCGTCGTTCATCACCTGGGCGAGTTCGGCGTCGGCCTGAATGGCCACACCGCACCGGCCGGTCACCAGCTTGCCCCCTTTGACCGCCGCCAGGATCACCTCCGCCCCCGCGCGCCGCAGCAGGTCGATCGGTGCGATGGTTTCAATTTCCTCAAAGCCGTCCACCAACAGGCAAAGCACGCGCGTTTTCATGGCGCCGCCAAGATAACAGAGCGGACGTGAAATTAAAACCACCGGCCGCCCGGTCGCGCAACCACGTCCTCCCTTCCGGCGCCACCTGCAAAAGCCCTTCCTTTCACCGTCCGTTTGCCGCATAGTGGGGCCATGCCGTTTAAGAGTCTTGGGCTGTCCGAATCGATTTTACAGGGAGTCGCCGCGATGGGTTACACGGATCCAACGCCGATCCAATTGCGCGCCATTCCGCTCATCCTGCAAGGTCGGGACGTCATCGGCAGCGCCCAGACGGGCACCGGCAAGACTGCGGCGTTCGCCCTGCCCATCCTGTCGCAACTCGGCGAACACCAGTCCCGGCCGCGCGTGCTCGTCCTGGAGCCCACGCGCGAGCTCGCCGCCCAGGTCGAGACAGCCATCCGTGATTTTGCCCGCTTCACCGATTTGACCGTCGCCGTGTTCTACGGCGGTGTGGGTTACGGAAAACAAACCGACGCGCTGAAAACCGGCGTGGACATTCTGGTGGCAACTCCCGGCCGCTTCCTCGATCACATGAGCCGCGGCCTGGTCAAGTTGGACGCCATCAAATACCTCGTGCTCGACGAAGCCGACCGCATGCTGGACATGGGCTTCCTGCCGGACGTGCGCCGCATCCTCGACCGCTGTCCAAAACAACGGCAAACCTCGTTGTTCTCCGCCACCATTCCGCCGCAGATCGAGTCGCTCATCAAATGGACGATGACGAATCCCGAGACAATCGAGATTGGCGCCCGGCGGTCGCCGGCGGAGACCGTCAAACACGTCATCTATCCCGTGGCGGAAGCGCAGAAAACCGACCTGCTGCTCGAACTGCTCAACCGCGTGAATTACGACTCGGTGATTGTGTTCTGCCGCACCAAGCACGGCGCCGACCGCGTGGCGCATCTGCTCAAGAAGAACAATCACGCCGTGGCCGTGCTGCACTCCAACCGCACGCAAAAGGAACGCGAACAGGCGCTGGACGGCTTCCGCAACGGCCGCTTCGAGGTGCTCGTCGCGACGGACATTGCCGCGCGCGGACTGGACATTTCCAACGTCAGTCACGTCATCAATTACGACGTGCCGCAGCATCCGGAGGATTACATCCACCGCATCGGGCGCACCGGCCGCGCGGAAAGCACGGGCGACGCCTTCACCTTGATGGTGGCCGAGGACGCCACCCACGTGTTCGACATCGAGCGCTTCATCAGCCAGAAGATTCCGCGCGAAAAGCTGGAGGGCTTCGACTATCGTTACACCGCGCTGTTTGAGGCCGAGAAGAAGGCCGAGTCGAACGTTCGTCCGCAAAAAATCCAGGCCGTGCGCGTGCACGGCGGCTACTATTTCGGCCCGGCCAAACGCCGGCGGCGGTAAGCTGGTGGGCAGGCATCCCACCGGTCCGTTTGATGTTTCATAAATCTGACACCGTCCCTAATCGGTTGACCCGCCGGACAGGCAAGACGCCTGTCCCATTAATTCTATGACCCCAAAACTTTTCTCGGAACTCGGCCTTTCGCCCGAGCTGCTGAAGGCCGTGGACAAGCTCGGCTTTGAGCAGGCCTCCCCCATTCAGGCTGAGTCCATCCCGCTGTTGCTCACTGGCAAGGACATCGTCGGCCAATCGCAGACCGGCTCCGGCAAGACGGCCGCGTTCGGCATCCCGGCGATTGAAAAAACCGATCCCGCCAGGCGCGAGCCACAGGTGTTGATCCTTTGCCCCACGCGCGAACTCGCCGTGCAGGTTTCCGAGGAAATCCACAAGCTCGCATTCTTCAAACGCGGCATCCATGCGCTGCCGATTTATGGCGGGCAATCCTACGAGCGCCAGTTCTGGGGCTTGAAGCAGGGCGCACAAATCATCATCGGAACGCCGGGTCGCGTCATGGACCACATGCGCCGCGGCACGTTGCGGCTCGACACGGTGAAGATGGCCATCCTCGACGAAGCCGACGTGATGCTCAACATGGGTTTCCGCGACGACATCGAAACCATTCTCCAATCGGTTCCGAAGGAGCGACAGACCGTGTTCTTCTCGGCCACGATGCCGAAGCCCATTCGCGACCTCATCGAGAAGTATTCGCGCGAGCCGCAGAGCGTGAAGATCGAGCAGAAGGCGATGACCGTGGCGACCGTGGATCAGGTGTATTACGAGGTGGACCGCCGCTTCAAAATCGAATTGCTGACCCGGCTCGTGGACATCCACGACCTCAAGCTCGGCATCATTTTCTGCAACACCAAGCGCATGGTGGATGAACTCGCCGACCATCTGGAAGCGGCGGGTTACTCTGCCGACCGCCTGCACGGCGACATGAGCCAGGCGCAGCGTGACCGCGTGATGAACAAGTTTCGCAAGAGCGGGCTGGAATTCCTGGTCGCCACGGATGTCGCCGCGCGTGGCATTGACGTGGACGACGTGCAGGTCGTCTTCAACTACGACCTGCCCTACGATCCAGAGGATTACGTGCATCGCATCGGCCGCACGGGCCGCGCGGGCCGGAGCGGGCGGGCCATTTCATTCGTGGCGGGCCGTGAGATTTTCCAAATCCGCCACATTGAACGTTTCACCAATCAACGCATCCAGCGCGGCCGCGTGCCCACGCTGGCGGAGGTGGAGGAGGCACGCGAGAATGTGTTCCTCGACAAGCTGCGCGCCACGCTGCAAAGCGGCGATTACAAAAAGCAGGATGCGTTGATCGAGCGGTTGCTTGAAGAGGGCCACACTTCAACGGACATCATCTCGGCCTTGTTGCACCATTTGCAATCCGGCGAAGCCGCTCCCGCAAAAACGCCCAAGACTGAATCCTACGAACGGCCCGAGCGCCCGCGCCCGGAGCGTTTCGAATCCCGGCCGCGCCACGAAGACGCACCCGCACCGCGGCCCAAAGTTCCCATCAGCGAACGGATCGTTCCCCCGAAACGCCCGGCGTCCAAGCCGGCGGTTCACGTTGCGCCCCCCCCCCGCAGTGCGGCGGCTCCCAGCCGCAGCACGTCCTCTGTGAAGGAGGCTCTCGACACGCCAGCATCGCACCACTTGCGGGATGCTGGGGCCGAGGACAGCCGCGCTCCGGTTCAAGGGGAAAAGACCAGCCGCAAAACGCCGGCTGGCCAGGTGCGCCTGTTCATCAGCATTGGTGCGGAAGCGGGGGTTAAACCGATTGACATCGTGAACAGCATCGCCGGCGAAACCGGCCTGCCCGGCAAGGTGGTCGGCACAGTGGACGTCCGTGAGCGGCATCTGTTCGCGGATGTGGCCGAGGAGCACGCCCACGCCATCATAGCAAAGCTGAACCGCGCGGAAATCAAAGGACAGCGCGTGAAGGTGAAATTGGCGTAAGCCAGGGAATCTGCCGTGCGCCGGTGAGGCTATGGCACCGGCTGTGCGACGCGAAACAGCTGCGGCAGGCGGTTGGTGACCAGGGTTGTGTAGGTGTGTTGACCGATGGTTTCCGGCACCGTCGTCCAGTTGGTTGAATCGATGCTGACCTGGAGCGCTGTGTTGGTGGTGGCCGCGACCCATTGCAACGTCACCGAATTGGTCGCCCGGGCGAGGTTGAGCCCGTATTCGCGATAACCGTGCGACGTAGGCCAGGAGCGCGTAGCCAGCAGCAATTCCTGTCCCCAACTTGCCGTGCGGGCGGACACCATGGCATTTCCACCTCCCGCCAGTTGGAAGCCAATCGCCTCCGCGCCATCAGGCGTCTGCACATTGGCCGTCACGAGCCCGGCGTTGCTGCTCGAAAAAGTGCCGCTCGCCGGCAACCCGCTCAAACCGATGAAAAAGCCGTCGTAACCGGCAAACAACGCCTGACGCTGCGCGCCAAAACCGTCCAATCCGTCCAGCCCGATGACCTGGCCGAACCCATTCTTGAGCTGCGTCAGTTGTGGCGCATCGTAGGAGGCAATCCGCCAATCCGCCGCCAGGGCCGCCGGTGGGACATTGGATGAGACTCTGGTAAAGAGGAGCAGCTCCTGGAAGTTGTCGTAGGTGTCGTGTGCTGCGCTGACCACCGCCATGAGGTCTTTGCTGGCGTTGATGAACAACGTAAAGGTGTTGGTTTCCTCGGCTGTCATCACCGTCACGTTTACCGTGCCGTTACCGACGCTGTCCACGGTCCCGGACATGGAGTTGCCCGCCGTGCCGCTGAACGTGCCATCCGCGTTCACCGTCATGTTGCCGGTGCCGGTCTGGAAGCTGCCCAGCCCCTGCACGTTGATGAGCTTGTTGGAGCTGTCAAATTCCAGGTCCAATTGATAAGGCGTCTGAAAACTGCTGATGTTCCATTGCCCCGTCAGATCGTTGGTCGTCAGCGTTCCCGGCGCCCGCAGCCCGAGGATGAAATCCTGGTAACCGTCAGACAGGGAACCGGCCATGGTGATCACGTCCGCGGTTTGATTGAGGTTGAAGGTCAGCGACGGCGGACCATTGGTGCCATCGAGGTTCAGAACGAGTTCTCCCGCGTCGCCCAATGCAGCCGAGCCGCTGATGGGATCCGGAACGGCCCCGGAAAACGTGCCATCCGTCTGCACAGTCAGGCTGCCGGTGGAGCGGTCGAAATTGCCCGCTTCCGGGATGCCGGTGACAACACCCTGCGCATCCGTCTCCAGGGTGAGCCGGCTGGGCGTGGTAAAGTTGATGATGTTCCAGTCGCCGGCGGCGTTCGTGATGTCCTGCGCCCGCAAGGCAGACAACGGCCAGGACGCAGTGAAGGTTGCAACCGCAATCCAAAGAGGCGAGAGAGTCCTTTTCATACGACAGCGTGGCGACCCTAGCAGGCCGGGGTGGAATTGGGAGCGATTTCTGAAGGCAGCACGTGCTACCTCAGAAAGAGAAAGCACAGGGCCAGCACCACCGTCGCCGGAAGGGCGCCCAGCAACAGACCCAGCGGCGAAATGCCGTCCGGGAAAAACTTCCCGAGAATGGACTGTCCGGCGGGATTGGGTGCGTTGGCAATCACCGTCAAGCCGCCGCCCGTAACGGCGCCCGCGACCACGGCGTGTTTCATGCCCTCCGTCAGGTTCGGCACCAGCGTGGCCAGATAGGTAATGGCGGCGTTGTCATTGAAGGCGGTCAGACCAACGGCCCCCAGCATCAACGGCACCTCAGTCAGACGGCTCAGCACGGGCGAAATCCACCATTGCTGCAGGCCGCCATGAATCACCAGTCCCGCCAGAAAGAAGCCGACCAGAATCGGCGAGCGTAGCTGCAGTTCGGACTGCCAGTCGTCGGTCACCTCGTAAAACGCGAGGAAGAAGAGAAAGCCGCCAATCACCAGCGCCGGGTAATGGGCGTTCAGAACGGTCCAGGCCATGAACAACAAATGCCCCACGGTCACCCAAATCGGAATGGCGGCGGCCGGCCGCGCCTCGGCCCCGGCGGTTTTCGCCGCGATCGCGAGCTGCTTGAATTGTTTGCGAAAGAGGAGGAAGTAACCCGCATTCGCCACGGCAATGCCGAGCAGGGCTTCCATGCCGAAGTGCCGGAACATGTAGGGCGTGTTCCAGCCCCAGGTGCCTGCCACCATCAGCACGGGCGGCGCGGCAAAATGCGTCAGCACGCCGCCGACCGAAACGTTCACAAAGAGCAGACCGAGGGTGGCGTAGGCCAGCCTGGCAGGCGGTTGCAGCGCGTAGAACTGTCGCGCCAGCAGCAGCGCGGAAATCGTCATCGCCGCGGGTTCCGTAATCAACGAGCCCAGCACGGGGCCGATGGACAGAATCGAAAGCCACCACGCCGCCGGTCCGCCGCCTCCCAGCCGGGCCACGAAGCGCAGGCATTGCTCGGCCAGGTGCAGGATCGGCCGCGTGGACGCGATGGCCATGATCACCACCACGAACAGCGGCTCGTTGTAGCTGACGCGATGGTTGACGTATTGAATTGCGGGTTCCCAGCCCACTTCGAAAATCATCAACGCAAACAGCGGCAGCACCCAGATCCCGAAGACCGCCTCGACCTCGCCCAGAAAATGCAGCACCCGCGCCGGCACGCTGGCCTCCGATTCTGGATCCTTGCCCGCTTGTTTGAGCCGCGCCCGTTGCCGGTCCTCCAGCACGTGCGCCCAGTGGCGAAACCGGTGCGTGAGAAAGGTGTGAATCACCGCCAGCAGAAACAAGATGCTGGCCCACAGATTGAAAGGCTCATGCTCGATCCGGTTCTTCAACACGTCCACGAGCCGGGTCATGCCACCATCGCCGTAGGATTCCAACGACGGCGGAAACGTCGCGGTGCCGGCGGCCGGTCCGCCGCTGGCCGGCGCATTAACGGCAAACAACAGCAGCGCCGCCAGCAGGCTAGCCAGCCTCAAGTTTGATGGGTTCCGCGTGTTCATGAACGGTTCGTCCAAGAAACAACACTCCTGCGCGCTTGTCACCGGCAAATCACTTGAAATGAAACCATGCATCACGGAGTCTGGACATCGTGAGAACGTCAGTCCCGAGTTCAGCCGTCAGCGATTCCGCCGGGCTGCCGCGCGAAGAAGCGGCGGCCTGGCGGGCCATCGGAGCTGGCTGGCGCCAGCTTTACGGCGGCTTCCGCACGCTTGGCGTGAGCTTTGAATGGCACGATTTCAAGGCCGGGACGCCGGTGGATTGGGCGCGCAGTTTTCACGAAGGCAGCACGGAAATCTGCCTGAACCTTTCCGGCCACGGCACCGTCCGCTGGAACACCACCGAAGCCCGGTTCAATCCGATGACGGCAGGGTTCTATTGTCGCGGCAGCCAGCCGTTGCACGCCGAGCGCAACGGCCGCGAACGCCATCAATTCATCACCGTGGAACTGGCGCCGGAGTTTCTCGCGCGCCATCTGGCCGGACAGGAAGACGCCCTGCACCCGCTCATTCGCGCCGCCGTGGCCGGCAAAAAAAGCGTGTCGGGCGTGGGTCCTGCCGAGCCCCTCACCGCCACGCAGCAACAACTCGTCACCAGCCTGCGCAACCCGCCGGTGTTCGCGGCCGCGCAAGGCTTGTGGTTCCAAGGCAAGGCGGCCGAGTTGATGGCGCAACTGTTCTTCCGCCCCGAAAAGGAGGAATTGTTCTGCACGCGCCAGCATCGCCTGGCCAAAGAACGGGCCGAACGCGTCATCGCCATCCTGCAACGCGATCTCGCCAGCCCGCCGAACCTGGACCAAATCGCCCGGGAAGTCGGGTGCAGCGCGTTTTACCTGAGCCGCACCTTCTCGCAGGAGACCGGCTCGACAATCCCGCAATACCTCCAGCGCCTCCGCATGGACCGCGCGGCGGAACTGCTCCGCTCCGGCAAATACAACGTGACCGAAGCCGCCCTCGAAGTCGGCTACTCCAGCTTCAGCCACTTCAGCCTCGCCTTCCGCCAGACCCACGGCTGCTGCCCGGGCTTGTTTCCGGTGGTGAAGGAGGAAAAACAATCGCGGCAAGGGGTGGAAAACTCACGCTTATTCATCGTATAATACCGGCTTAGAACCAGCCTGTGCTGCACACCCTTTGGTCAAAATTATTCCGGCTGAATGATCCGCGCAGCTCTGGCTCAATATCCGGCGAGCAATCAGACAATCAACTTGAAAGAGGAATGACCGCCATGGACACGCGCTTTCAGAACATCATCTCAAATGTCGAACCACTTCCTGATTCAATTTATGGGCCTCGTTATCGCTGTGCCCTCATGCTGAAGGATGGCACACACATTCCGTGTGCGATCCTTCAATCAAAGACAAAGCTTGTTGAGCTGGCTAAGCGCCGAATTAAGGAGGAAATGTCTGGAGGCGGTAAACTTGGCGGCCCAGACCCTTACGGACAAATTCTCTCCGTGTTCGTGGCGGGAGGTAACAAAGTAAATGATTACGACGTAGCATCAGCCACCTTGTCTCGCTACGCACCTCCACTACCTTTGCTAAAACAAATCCACGGAGAGACGACGATGGGGTGGACGGGGTGGGTTTTTGAAATGAAAGACGGCAAGATGTTCTCCTATGGCTCCAGCTACACCATGGAGTTTTTTGATCTCCCTGAAGGATATTCGTTCGATGACGTAGTGAAGGTTCACAACCATAGTTTCCTTTCGTTGGAAGGATCTTTGGTGGGTCTCGAACGCGGCGGAAAACCTCCCGTCGACTACTGTATTGATAAACTTCTCCGAGAACGGGTTTATTTCACATGCCATATCGACGGGATATAGCCGTTACCATGCACCTCGACCAACTCCCCCGCTTCCCGCTCGCGAAATTACCAACACCCATACAGGCGCTGCCCGCGCTCACCCGCGTCCTCGGCGATCCGGGCCTGCTCATCAAGCGCGACGTCCCCGTCCCGTAGGGACGTCCGATAATAGCCCGGCGTTTCAACGCCGGGTTCGACGCCGCGCGCCACAAGTCCCGAAGGGACGGCTGACCGGCGTGTTAACATTCTTCGGCCCGTGTCAACCGTCCCTTTGGGACTCATCCCTCGCGACACCTTTTTCCCGGCGATAAATCGCCGGGCTATTTTCATTCGTCCCTACGGGATCAACCCACCAACACCTTTGCATCATCGCATTGTCTGGCCTCAATCCCACAAATACCGTTCGTCATATTCGATGCGGTGCCTTTTCAACAAGGCCACGAACTCTTCTTGAAACGTCGTCTTCCGATGATGTTCTTCCTGCCCGCGAATGTATTCGACGACGGACTCCACCCGCGACTCGCTGACGCTGAACGCGCCATACTTCTCCTGCCACGCGAATTCGCGGTGTTCAGGGAATGTCTCATGCACCCATTTGGAAGAACCGCCTTTGATCAATTGCAGGGCCTTGGCAATGGCCATCGTAGCCGGAATCGAAAGCAGGATGTGAACGTGATCCGCAACGCCGCCAATCTCGATGGCCTTCATCTTGTTCTGCCGCGCGATACCGCCAAGGAACGGCCAGAGGCGTTCCTGCAAGGCTGCTGTAATCAGTGGCCGGCGCCCCTTGGTGCTAAAGACACAATGGTGATAGGAACTGACGTAGGACATGCCAGGATTCAGCCGTCCCTTCGGGACCTGCGCAATTCCGAATTCACGCCCCGGCGTTGAAACGCCGGGCTATTGTCGGGTGTCCCTGCGGGACAAATCTTGGCCTCGGGCTCACGTTCCGCGTGCGGAAGGCCAATTGCGCGCTGGCCGCCGGTGCCGCCTTCTGCCACTGGACGTTCAATGTTGGATGTTCGATGTTTCCCCTGCTTCAGTCACCGCAATCCACCGGCAATAAATCGCAATCCACCGGCAGCGGTCTTTGGCGCATTTCCCTAATCTTCCGTCCGTGCGTTGCTGGAAGGCCCGGTTGTTCCGCATCGTTTGCGGAGCGGTCTCACGGAACGCACCGGTCGCAAGACCGCCGGATTGTTGTTCACCATGAAATTGAAGAGTTGTCTGCTCGCCGGGTTGGTTGCTTCAGGCGCCGGCTTGCTTCCCGCGCAGGCCACGGACCGGCTGTTCACTTACACTTACGAACCCGAAACCATGCCCCAAGGCGGCATGGAGTTTGAGCAGTGGATCACCTCCCGGGCCGGCCGGACCGGGGCTGTTGGGGAGGACAAGTTCCACCGCTGGGATTTGCGGGAGGAACTCGAATACGGCGTGTCCGACAACTACACTGTTTCGCTCTACCTCAACACAAAATCAGAGAGCTATGTTGATTCCATGGGCGAGGATTTTTCCAAGTTCAGCTTCGACGGCATTTCGCTGGAGAACAAATACCTGGTGTTGAACCCGGCGGAACATGCGGTCGGCTTGTCGCTTTACCTCGAGCCGAGCTTCGCGGGCGACGAGGCCGAGCTGGAGCAGAAAATCATCCTCGGCCAGCGCCACGGCGACTGGAAATGGGCGTTGAATCTGACGCATGCCACCGAGTGGGAGGACAATTTTGAAGCAACGGTCGGTGAAGTCGAAGGCAGCTTCGGCATCGCCCGGCATCTGAATGCAAACTGGGCCATCGGCCTTGAAGCCCGTTGCAACAGCGAGATCAAGGAATATGAGAACTGGGAAAGCACCGCCGTTTATGCCGGCCCGACCATCAGCTATCGCACGGACAAGTGGTGGGCGGGGCTCTCCATCATGCCCCAGGTGTGGGGCCGCAACTACGAGGGCAACCCGGACGGCAATCCGCATCTGGATCTGGATCACAACGAACGCCTCAACGTGCGGCTGATCATTGGCATTGACCTGTGAAGTTTCCATTATTGTTGCTGGGGGTGGTGATGCTGGCCGGCGGTTCCCTGTCGCAGGGCGCGGAGCTGTCGGCACTCGAGTTGAAAACCGCCCGGAAGATCTACGTGGGCAAATGCGCCAAGTGTCACAAGCTTTACGATCCCAAACAATATTCGCCGGAAAAGTGGGATGAGTGGATGGAGAAGATGAACCGCAAAGCCAGGCTCAAACCAGAACAGATTGAGTTGCTGGCCCGCTACTTGGCCGCGGGCAGGGCCGGCAAGGTGCAATTGCCAAAATAAGCACGATTGGTTGGAAGTAAGTTTGCAACTTGGCCGCGTCGCGCTAAAGGTGTGGCGCGATGATTGTCGAACTAGTCAACACCGGTTCGGAACTGCTGTTGGGCCGGACGCTCAACACGCATCAGCAATGGCTCTGCCGCCAGCTCACCGACCGGGGTTATCTGGTCACCCGCCAGGTGGCCATCCCCGACACGGGTCACGATATCCAACAGGCAGTGCGCGAGTCGCTCGGGCGCGCCGATCTGGTCATCGTGACGGGTGGGCTGGGGCCCACTTCCGACGACATCACGCGTGATTTGATCGCAGCGCTGCTCGACCGGCCGCTGCAGGAAGACCCGGCCATCGTCGCTTCGCTCAAGGCCTTTTTTGCCCGGCGCAACCGCCCCATGCCGCCCGCGAACCTCGTGCAGGCCCAAGTCCCCGAAGGTGCGCTGGTTCTGCCCAATCCCAATGGCACCGCGCCGGGCCTCGCGATGCAGGTTTCACCGAATGCCTTTCGGGCCGGCGGCAAATCGAGCTGGCTTATTATGCTGCCCGGACCGCCCCGCGAATTGCGTCCCATGTTCACCGACGCGGTCGTGCCCCTGCTGCAAAGGGAACTGACACCCATCCAGTTTGTCTGCCACACGCTGCGCACCACCGATCTCGGCGAGTCGGCGTTGCAGGAGCAAATCGCAGGGCCATTGCAAACGCTTGTCAACGCCGGCCTTGAACTCGGCTACTGCGCCCGGCCGGGGGCAGTGGACGTGCGGCTCGCCGCCCGTGGCGCGGCGGCCGAAAAGCTCGTGGCGGATGCTAAAGCCGTGGTTACACGGCTGCTCGCAAAGTCCATTTACGCAGAGGACGATGACGAGCTGGAAACCGTCATCGTCCGCGAACTCACTGCGCGCCGGCAGACCCTGGCGCTGGCGGAATCCTGCACGGGCGGCTGCATCGCGCACCGCATCACCAATGTTCCAGGCGCATCGGCGGTGCTCATCGCCGGCCTGGTAACTTACGCCAATGCCGCGAAGGAAAAATTCCTTGGCGTGCGGCCGGACACCCTGGCCGCTCACGGTGCCGTGAGCGAAGCCGTTTGCCGCGAGATGGCCGAGGGCGCCCGAAGGGAAACCGGGGCGGACTTCGCCATCGCCGTCACCGGGATTGCCGGTCCAAGCGGCGGATCGCCGGAGAAGCCCGTGGGGACCGTCTTCATCGGTGTGAGCAGCGCCCGGGGCACGATCGTCCTGCAACAGCTCAACCGTTACGAACGTGAGGCGTTCAAACAGATGACGGCCCAGCAGGCGCTGGATTTGTTGCGCCGGCAAATCGCCACGTGAGTTGCAGGCCGGACGGGACGCCTCGCCCCAACAAAAAACCCGCAGGCGTATGCCTGCGGGCTCCAAAAATTTGACGGGGATTCGCCTTATTCGCCGTCGTCACCGATGGCTTCAACAGGGCAGCCTTCCTTGGCCTCCTTGCAGCGCGCCTCTTCATCCGGCGATGCGGGCTGCTTGTAAACGATGGAGTAACCACCGTCTTCGTTGCGTTTGAAATTGTCCGGGGCAGTTTCGCGGCACAGGTCGCAGTCAATGCACTGGTTGTCCACGTAATATTTGCCCGGCGCGTTCTCGGGGTATTTGTTTGCTTTATCGGCCATAAATCAAAATCCGTTTGTGGCTCCATGAAACCGCCTTGGCGGGCAAAACGCAAGTTGCAATCCGACGATGCTCAGCCCTTCAAAGCAAGCACCGCAGCCTCCGCGGCGCGCAGCAACGGGCTGGGATAAATGCCAATGAACAGGATGCCCGCCATGCACACCAACACCATCGTCTTTGCGGGCAACGACATCGGCAGTTCGGACAAGTTCCGCCCTGCCCGGCCCCAGTAAATGGCCCGCACTACACCAAAGTAATACGCCAGGGACATCACCACGCCTGCCAGCGCCACGGCGACCAGCCAGTAAAAGGCCGGGTGGGCGGCCCCGGCCAGCAAGGCGGACTTGATGAGCAGAAATTTGCCAAAAAAGCCTGCCAGCGGCGGAATGCCCGCCAGCGAAACCATGCTGAACGTCAGCGCCGCCGCCAGCAGCGGCGAGCGTTGGTTCAGCCCGGCCAGCGCCTCGATGTCTTCCGCGCCCGTCTCGCGCAACACGAGAGCAATGACCAGGAAGGCCGCCAGGACCGTGAACAAGTAGCCACCGAGATAATAGAGCACCGCCGACTGCCCCGCCGCACTGGCCGCCGCCACGCCGAGCAGCAGGTAGCCCGCGTGGGAAATGCTCGAGTAGCCCAGCAGCCGTTTCAAGTTTGTTTGCGGCAGCGCACACAGGTTGCCATACAAAATGGTCAGCGCGGAAATCACCACGAGCAGTTTCCACCAGTGCGCTGTCACGTCCGGCACAGCGACAAACAGCACACGGAGCAGCAATACAAACCCGGCGGCTTTGGAGCCCACCGCCAGGAAAGCCGTCGTTGGCGTGGGCGCGCCTTGATAAACGTCCGGCGCCCAGATCTGGAACGGCACCGCCGAGATCTTGAAACCAAGACCGACGAACAGGAAAAGCAGGCCGCAGAGGAAGAGCTTGTTGCCGGCCAGATTCGCGCCGGGTTCCGCCAGCTTGGCGGCGATGTCGCCGAAGTTGAACGCGCCGCTGGTGCCATACATGAACGCAATGCCGAAGACCATGAACGCCGATGACAGCGCGCCGATGATGAGATACTTCACGCCCGCTTCGAGCGAGGTGCTGCGGCCGCGCTGAAAGCTGACGAGCACGTAGAACGTCACGGTGATGAGTTCGAGCGCAACGAACAGGAGCGCGAAGTCGTTGGCCGAGGCCGCGAACATCATGCCCGCCGCGGCGAACAGGATGAGCGAGTAATACTCCGAAATGCCCGCCGCGATGCGGTCCGAGTATTCCGCGGCCATGAGCAGCACGAGAATGGTCGCCACGAGGAAAAAGCGTTTGAAGAAGAGCGCCATGCCATCGAGCACAAACATGCGGCCAAAGGCGAACTGGGGTTCGGCCGGCAACGGCGTCAGGAAGCTGCAAATCAGAATGGCCCCCACGCCCGCCGCCGCCAGGCAGCCCAGGTTGCGCTTGCGCTCCGCCGGCAGCCACAAGTCCGCCAGCAGCACGCCCACGCCGAGCAGGATGAGCGTCAATTCATGTTTGAGCAGGAGAACGTTCATCGCGTGACCTCCGTCGTGGCGTCGCCAACGAGCGACGCTGTTTGCGAACCTGCCATGGGTGGGTGTTCCGTCGCACTGGTGTCACGCACTGTGTTTGCCATCGCTACAATCTGCTCCGCGGCGGGCTTGATCTTGTCCGTCAACAACCGCGGAACGAAACCAAAGAGAATCAGCGCACCCAGCAGCACGACGAACGGCAGCTTGCGCCACAGGTTGCCGGCATCGGCGATGCCCGCCCACGCCGCTTGCTCCGGTCCGTGCAACACGGTCCGCACCGCGCGCAACATGTAAACCGCGCCAATGATGAAAGCACCCCACACGGCCAGCACCATGACCACCCGCAGGGCCGGCTGGCTCCAGGCGCCGAAAAACACGCTGACTTCGCCGGCGAAATTCGCGAAGCCCGGCAGGCCGCAGCCCGCCATGGCCGCCATGACCAATGCCGCGCCAATGAACGGCAGTTTGCGCAGCAGGCCGCCCAGCTGCTTCATCTCCAGCGTGCCGGTCTGGTGGTAGAGATGGCCAGTGAGGCCAAAGGTCAGCGCCGCGAGGAAACCGTGCGCGATCATCACGAACACTGCGCCCGTGACGCCGATGAGATTCAGGCTGGCAATGCCGAGAAAGATGAAACCCATGTGCGCCACGCTGGAATTGCCGACAAGCAAATTCAAATCCCGCTGGCGCATCGCCGTGAGACCGCACCACAGGATGTTGCCGAGGCAAAGCCACGCCAGAACGTGCATCCAGCCGTGCGCCGCCTCCGGCATCAGCGGCAGGGCGACGCGAATGAGGCCGTAGAGACCGAACTTTTTCAATACGCCCGCGTGCAGCATCGCCGTGGGGGAGGGCGCGGAACCGTAACCCAGCGGCGCCCACGAATGGAACGGCCAGAGTGAAACGAGAATGCCAAACCCGAACAGCAGCAGCGGGAAGATGATGCGTTGCGCGCCTGGCCCCATCGGATTCTCGTGGAAGAAAGCAACCAGGCCCGGAATGCTGAAGGTGCGCTGCGCCTCGGGCACCTGCAGGTAAAGCAAGATCAGCCCCGCCAGGGCGATGAGCGCGCCGACGCTGAGATACAGCGTGATCTGGAACGTGGCAAAGTTCTTCTGCTCGCCGCGACCCCAGACGCCGATCATGATGAACGTTGGCACCAGCGCCAGTTCGTGGAAGAAGTAGAAGAAGAACAGGTCGAGCGACGCGAACGCGCCGAGGATGCCGCCGGTCATGACGAGCAGCAGGATGTAAAATTCCTTCTCGCGTTCCTTGATTTCCCACGAGCAGCACGCCGCCGCGAAGGCCACGATCGCGCCCATGAGCACGAGTCCGACATTGATGCCGTCAACGCCGACGAAGTAGCTGATGCCGAGTGATTCCACCCACGGAAGCTGTTGCACGAAGCGGTAGCCGTCCGCATTGGCTTCGGCACCGGGGAAGAGCAGGAACATCTTGATCGCGAGCAGCGCCGAGATCGCCGTGGCGCCGAGCGCGACGAGACGCATGACGAAGCGGTAATTGCGCGGCACGAACGCCAGCACCACCGCCGCCAACAGCGGCCAGCCAAGGATGTAGGTCAACGTGGACATGAATCACCTTCCCAAAACGAAGAACAAAATCACCGCCACACCCAGCACGAGCAGAAAGGTGTAGGTTTGGAGGTTGCCGTTCTGCACGAGCCGCAACGCGCGGCCAAACAAATCCGTCGCACCGGCGGTTCCGCGCACGGCGGCGAAGCCGATGAGCCAGCGGTCGAACCAATCCGTCACGGCGGCCACGGTATCGTGGACCTTGATGACGGTGGCCTCGTAAAGTTCGTCGAAGTAAAACCGGTTCCGCATCCAGCGCGAAAGCGCACCCAGCTTCGCTGGCAACGGGTCTTCCTTCGCCTTGGCGTAAAGCGCGTAGGCGGCAAAGAAGCCAACCGCCACCGCCGCCAAGCCGCCGATCGCGACTCCAAATGCATGGTGGAAGGGATACACGAGTTGAGCCAGAACGCCTTGAGCTTCTTCACTGTGCTCAGGGGACAAAGCGCCGCCGAAAAGATGTTCAATGCCAATCACCCCGCCGACGACACTGGCCGCCGCAAGGATACGAAGTGGCCACGTCATCACCCACGGTGACTCATGAGCATGACCGGCTTCAGGCGTGCGCTCGCTGCCCAAAAAGGCAACGAAGACGAGCCGGAACATGTAGAACGTGGTCAACGCCGCCACCCCGACGCCGGTCAAATACAACGGCAGGCTTTCCTGCTTCGCCGCGGCCAGGATGGCGTCCTTGCTGAAAAAACCGCTCATTGGCCAGACGCCCGCCAGCGCCAGCGTGCCCACCATGAACGTCCAGAACGTCACGGGCATCTTCTTCCGCAAACCGCCAATCTTCCAAATGTTCTGCTCGTGATGCAGCGCGTGAATGACCGAGCCGGCGCCAAGAAACAGCAGCGCCTTGAAAAACGCGTGCGTGGTCAGATGAAACATGCCCGCCGCCGGAGCCTGCACGCCGACCGCCATCACCATGTAACCCAGCTGCGAGAGCGTCGAATACGCCAGGATGCGCTTGATGTCGTCCTGCTGCACGGCAATCAGCGCAGCCAGCAACGACGTGAAGCCCCCGATCCAGGCAATGACATGCAGAGCGTCCGGTGTGAAGACGAAGAAAACCCGCGACAGCATGTAAACGCCCGCAGCCACCATCGTCGCGGCGTGGATCAACGCACTAACAGGCGTGGGGCCTTCCATCGCGTCCGGCAGCCAGACGTGCAGCGGGAATTGCGCGGACTTGCCTATGGCGCCGCAGAAGATCAAAAGCCCCGCGGTCGTGGCAAGCGCGCCAAATGCCGCGGGATTCTCAGTCAGCCGGGTTTGCAATTCGCCGAAGTTGAGCGAGCCGAGCGTGACCCAGACGGTCAAAATGCCCAGCATGAAACCGAAGTCGCCGAGGCGGTTGGTGATGAACGCCTTCTTCGCCGCATCGGCTGCGCTGGCCTTCTCATACCAGAAGCCGATGAGCAGGTAGCTGGACACGCCAACCAGTTCCCACGAGATGAACATCTGGAGGAAGTTGTTCGCCAGCACGATGCCGAGCATCGAGAACGTGAACAGGCTCAAGCTCGCAAAGAACCGGCTGAAGCAGCGGTCCTCGTGCATGTAGCCCCACGAGTAGATGTGGATCGCGCTGCCCACGCCCGTCACGACGAGCAGCATCATCAGGCTCAATGGATCAAGGCGCAGACCGAAGTCGGCTTTCAACGCACCGATTTCCAGCCAGCGGAGCGAAACTTCCTTCAATGCCGGCTCAAAACCGTTCACACCGATGAACACCACGCTCAGGATGAACCCGATGACGACCGCGCTGACGGAGAGCGTGGCGCTGGTCTTGCGGTCCTGCTGCGTGAAAAGCGTGATCACCACCGCTGCAAGCAGCGGCAGGAACAGGATGATCCAAGGCAGGAATTGCAGTTGCATCGTCAAAGTTTCAGGGTCGTCAAATCCTCAACGTGCGTGGTCTGCCGGCGGCGGAACAGGGCCACAATGAGCGCCAAACCGACGGCAACCTCCGCCGCGGCCACGGTGATGATGAAGAACACCATGACCTGGCCATCGAGGTTGTTGTTGAACCGCGAGAACGCGATCAGCGCCAGGTTCGCCGCGTTGAGCATCAACTCGAGCGACATGTAAATGACGAGGATGTTCCGGCGCGTGATGACGCCGAGCAGCCCCAGCGCGAACAGCACCGCGCTGACAACCAGGTAATGTTCGAGGCCGATGTTCATTGGCATGAGAAGATAGGAGGTAGAAGATAGAAGTTGGGAGAAGCCGCGCGACGCGAATCCCCAACTTCTAACTTCCAGCTTCTAGCTTCTAAATTCATTTCAGGTCCTTTTTGCTGAGCAACACCACACCGACCATGGCCACGAGCAGGAGGACCGAGACGATTTCGAAGGGCAGCAGGTATTGCGTGAACAACAACCGGCCCAGTTCAAAGGTGGACCCCTCCGTGTTGGCGAGCGCACCGGCGCCGGGTTTCGTCGCCAGCAGGCTGAGCACAAAAATCACAAGAATCGCGCCCACGGACACCAGTCCACCCACCAACCCAAGTCCCTTGATCTTGCGGCGCTGTTCTTCCTTCAGGTCGAGCAGCATGATGACGAACAAGAACAACACCATCACGGCGCCCGCGTAAACAAGCACCTGCACCGCGGCGAGGAAGAACGCGTGCAGCAGCGTGAATAACCCCGCGAGGCAACCCATCGTCAGCACGAGGAACATCGCGCTGGTGACCGGGCTGCGGCTGAACGGGTTCGCCACGACCATGATCGCGCAGATCACGGCGAGCGCGGCGAACAGATAAAACAAGTATGGTTGGATGTCCTGCATTTCAGGGCTTCACCGGGAAACTCTCCTGCTCTTTGGCTTCCTCCAGCTTGTGTTTCCACTTCTGGGCGCCGGCGTGCGTGCCGCCGAGCGACAGGAGCTTTTCCTTGTTGTAAATCATCTCGGCGCGATTCGTGCCGACGTGCGACCAGTCCTTCTGGAGGAAGATCGCCTCCTCCGGGCAGACTTCCTGGCAGTAGCCGCAGAAGATGCAGCGGAGCATGTTGATCTCAAATTCGGCGGGCATCTTCTCCGCGTTCGGGCGGTCGGCCTGCTTGCCGGTCGGGCCGGGCGGCGTGATCTTGATGGCCTTGGGCGGACAGATGAATTCGCAAAGCTGGCAGGAGACGCACTTGGTGTTGCCTTCCTGGTCCTTCACGAGGTAGGGCGCGCCGCGATAACCCTCGGGCACGACCCAGCGTTCCTCGGGATACTGCATTGTGACCGGTTGCCGCTTGAAGACGACCTTGATGAAATGCCGCACGGTCACCTTGAATCCGCCGAGCACGGCCGGAACGTAGAGGCGCTCCCAGAAATTCAGTTTTTTGCGTTCGACAATCATTTCAGCGGTCTTAACTGCGGAGGCGCGGAGACGCAGAGGAGAACCGGAATGAACTGCAGTTCAGTTCCAGCGCGCCTGTCCCGGTTGCCTTCGCAAATTTTGAATTCATTTTTCTCCGCGCCTCTGCGTCTCCGCGGTTAATGTGTGCTTCTCCACCACAGCCAGATGGCCGTCACCACGATGTTCACCAACGCCACGGGGATGAACCGCCGCCAGCCCAAGTCCATCAACTGGTCGTAACGGAAACGCGGCCACATCCAACGCACCCAGATGATGGTGAACACGAAGGCCACAACCTTCGCGAAGAAAATGCCAATGTGCAGGAAGCCGCCTGCGATGGAACTGGCCGGCTGGTCCAAACCAAACCACGGCAGCGTCCAGCCGCCGAAGAACAGCGTCACCATCATCGCCGAGGCGGCGATCATGTTCGCATATTCGCCCATGAAGAAGAGCGCAAACTTGATCGAGCTGTATTCCACGTTGTAACCGCCGGCGAGTTCCTGCTCGGCCTCCGGCAAATCAAACGGCGTGCGGTTGGTTTCCGCAAACGCCGAAACCATGAAGATGAAGAACGACAGCGTCAGCATCGGGCTTTGAAAGACCAGCCAGTTCGGGAGACGCACGCCGCCCAACGCCTGCGGCAGCCAGCTCACGAAGCCGGTTTGCGTCATCACCACCTGGCTCAAATTCAGATCGCCAACCCAGAGGAAAATTGGAATGACCGACATGCCCATCGCGAGCTCGTAGCTGATGAGCTGCGCGCTGGAGCGGATGCCACCGAGGAACGGATACTTGGAATTCGCCGCGTAACCCGCGAGCACGATGCCATACACGCCGAGCGACACGATGCCGAACGTGTAAAGGATGCCCACGTTCAGGTCGGCAATGACCATCTTCTGCGCGCCGATTTGGGAGCCGAATGGAATCACCGCCACCGTCAGCAGGGCCGGAATCATCGCCACGGCCGGTGCGATCCAGAAATACGCCTTCCGCACGTGGGCCGGCGTGAAGTCTTCCTTGAGGAACGCCTTGATGCCGTCGCACGCCGGTTGCAACAAACCGAACGGACCCGCACGATTCGGACCGACGCGGTCCTGAATGGCCGCCGCGACCTTGCGTTCCACCCAAACGGCGTAGGCCACGCAGGTCATGAGCACGGCAAAGACGCCCACGATCTTTATGGCGCTGAACACCACAAAGCCGTGATTCGCGATCAAGTTGTTAAACCATGCAATCATTTCATTTCTTCGGCGCGTTCTCTCTCACTCTGCCCCGCCCCGCTGGGAGAAGGAACAGCGTGCGAACGCTTTCTCTCATTCCCAACTCCGTCAAACCATCGCCGGCTCACAATCCCGCCAAAACCGGCGAACGACTCTCCCTCTCCGTGGGGAGAGGGCCGGGGTGAGGGAGAACCCAACACCCGCAAACGCGCTCCCATCGTCCCAAGGCGCGCTTTCAAATTCAAATCTGCACCGTCGCTCCGGTGTCGCCGAGGCCCGCCCACGTGAGCCCATTGAATGCGGGCACTTCCTTGGCCATCTGGTTGAACAAACCTTCGATGCTCTTGAAACCACTCTGGCCGGCGACGTTGAAAACCAGTTCGTGCAGCGTCTCCCACTCCGCGCGGGCGTCGCCGGGCGGCTGGATGGCCTGCATGAACTTCTGCACGCGGCCCTTCGTATTCGTGAACGACCCGCGTTTCTCAACGTGCGCCGCGCCGGGCAACAGGTAGTGCGCCAGCTTCGTTGTCTGGTTCGGCAGAATGTCGCTCACGATGAGCGTCTCCAGCTTCGCGAGCAGTTCCGCCGTGATGGGATGTTCCTCCACGACTTCGCTCGTCGTTTCCATCTCGCTCAATTGCTCGGAGGCAATGCTGCGCTTGAGCACATCCTCACCGAACACGATCAAGGTCTTGATGCTGCCCTGCTCGATGCCGCTGGCGATCTTCGCCAGATTGATGCCAGTTTCGGTGAAGCAGATGCCGTTGAGCCGGGCGCCGTTAACATTTGGGTTCTTGTCTGCGTTGACAAGCAGGTTGTCGCCTTCGCCGATGCGCGGGATGGAATCCGTGATCGCCCCGCACTTCGTCGCGAGCTTCTTGAGCAGGAACAACTCCTCGTTCGTCTGTCGCGCGGACGCGATGATGGCCACGGAACCTTTCGGTGCCGCCGCGAGCTTGTCGGAGATTTCCTTGAGCGCCGTGGCCCAATTCGATTTCTGGCCGCGAACGACCACTTCCTTCAAGCGGTCCGGGCGGTTGATCCACTTGTAATTCAAGCGGCCGGCATCACACATCCACGTCGAGTTGACGGCGTCGTTTTCGCGCGGCTCGTAGCGATAGACTTTGTCCTCGCGCGAACCAACGGTGACGTTGCAGCCCGTCGCGCAGCTCGTGCAAACGCTCTTGGTCTCCTTCAGGAACCACACGCGCATCTGGAAGCGGAAATCCTTCGACGTCAGCGCGCCCACGGGACAGATGTCCACGGTGTTGAGCGTGTAATTGTTGTCGAACGGCTTGCCGGGGAAGGTCGAGATCGTGTTGTAGCTGCCGCGATTGACGATGCCGAGCGCGTCGTCGCCCGCCACGTCGCGCGTGAAGCGGATGCAACGCGTGCAGAGGATGCAGCGTTCCGCATCGAGCACGATGCGCGGCCCGAGATCAATGCGCTTGGGCTTGTGGACCTTCGCCTCGACAAAGCGGCTCGCCGACTGGCCGTAGTCCACCGAGTATTCCTGCAACTTGCATTCGCCTGCCTGGTCGCAGATCGGGCAGTCGAGCGGATGATTGATGAGCAGCGATTCGAGGACGCCTTCGCGCATCTGTTTCACGCTCGGCGTGCTGCAATAGATTTCCATGCCCGGCGAAACCGGCGTGGCGCAGGCAATGGCCGGACGCGGCGACTTCGCGATCTTCGGCGTGCCGTCGGGATTTAGGATGGGCTTGCGATCCGGGCCCATGGCGGGCGTGCCGAACTCGACGAGGCACATGCGGCAGTTGCCCGCGATGGGCAGCTTGGGATGGTAGCAATAGTGCGGCACCATCGTGCTCGCGGCGAAGCAGGCCTGAATCATGTTCGTCGGCACCAGCCTGCCCGTGTGATCAGGGGAAAGCTTCGGCACCGTGACGGCCTTGCCATCCACCTTGACGGTCAACGTCTCGACCGGCTGCGGCGTGGGCTTGGTTTCAGTTGTGGGTGCTGTGGACATCTTATTTAACCGCGGAGGCGCAGAGACGCGGAGAAATCAGGGAAACGATTTACCATGCGCTTCAGGCCATCTTTCAATCTAGCCACGTTAAAATTAACCAGCAGGCCAAGCGGCATACCAGAAAGCTTGAGATACGTGAGCAACTGAGCTTCGTGAACGGGCAACAACTGCTCAACTGCTTTCAATTCCATGACCAGCCGATTCTCTATGACGAGGTCGAGCCGATAACCGCAATCCAAATTCACACCCTTGTAATGAACCGGCAGCGGCTTCTGTCGCTCAAACTGCAAACCTGCCAACGAAAGTTCGTGGCAAAGGCATTCCTCGTAAGCTGACTCAAGCAAACCGGGTCCAACTGCTTGATGGATTTCAATGCACGCACCAATGACCTTGTCGGTCAGGTCATCAAAACTCCGCGCCTCCGCGTCTCCGCGGTGAATCTCCAGCGTCCGGCTCATGCCTTGACCTCCTTCGCGCGCTTTTCCTCGTCGGCTTTGCCTTTGGCGACGAAATCGTCTTTGAACTTCGCCACGAAACTTTGCACCGGCCACGAGCAGGCCTCGCCGAACGCGCAAATCGTCCGGCCGCCGGGAATGTTGTCGGCGATCTTCACCAGATAATCGGCGTCGCCCGCGCGACCGCCGCCGTGCGTGAGACGATGCAGTGTCTTGCTCATCCAGAGCGAACCTTCGCGGCAGGGCGTGCATTGGCCGCAGCTCTCGTGCGCGTAGAACTCGCTGAGATTCGCGAGCGCCTCGACGATGTCCGTCGAGTCGTCGATGACGATGATGGCACTGGAACCGGACATCGTGCCGGCCTGCGCGAGCGAATCGAAATCGTAGGGCAGATCGAGCACGCCGACTTCCTGCTCGACGTCTTTGCCGTCCACCTTGCGCTTGAGCTTAAATTTTTCGCCGGCCTTCAGCACCTTTGACGAGGAGCCGCCGGGGATGATGGCCTTGAGCTGACGACCATCGCGCAAACCGCCGCCGAATGCCGGATCGTTGATGAGTTCTCCGAGCGTGGCCTTGCCGACTTCGATCTCGTAGTAACCGGGCTTCTTCACCTGGCCGCTCAGGCTGACGATGCGCGTGCCGGTGTTGTTTGGCGTGCCGAGCTTCGCGTATTCCGCGCCGCCCATCGCGACGATGTGCTTCACGTGGCAAAGCGTCTCGACGTTGTTGACGATGGTCGGGCACATGTAGAGCCCAAGCACGGCGGGAAAATACGGCGGCTTGATGCGCGGATAGGGACGTTTGCCTTCGAGCGATTCGATGAGGCCGGTTTCCTCGCCACAGATGTAAGCGCCCGCACCGCGATGCACGTGGATCTCCAGATCGTAACCGGAACCGCAGATGTTCTTGCCGAGAAAACCCTTCGCCTTCGCCTCGGCGATGGCCTTGTTAAGGATGCGCGCGCCTTCGGGCATTTCGCCGCGGATGTAGATGTAGGCGAGCTTCACGTCGTTGGCGTAGCAGGAGATCGCCATGCCTTCGATGAGCTGATGCGGATCCTTGTGGATGATCTGCCGGTCCTTAAACGTGCCGGGCTCGGATTCGTCGGCGTTGCAGATGAGATAAATCGGCTTGCCGCTGCGGCGATCCACGAAACTCCACTTCAGGCCGGCGCTGAAACCGGCACCGCCACGACCGCGCAAGCCCGAAAGCTTCACGTCATCGCGGATCTGCTCGGGACCGGACTGCTTTTTGCCATCAGCCAAATCCTTCGGTTGAATCGCAAGCGCCTTTTTCAGCACCTCGTAGCCGCCGTGCTTCAAATAGCATTCGATGTCCGGCGTATAACCGGGCTGGTCGATGTTTTTGAGGATGAGGCGGTGTTCCTGTGGCATATCAGCGGCTTGACTCCCCGAAGACTGTGACTAGGCTTACGGCCCCATTGCTTGCCCGATGGTGTAACGGTAGCACAAGTGACTCTGAATCACTTTGTCTAGGTTCAAATCCTAGTCGGGCAGCCAGCTTCAACGCGCGGAATCCGGAAGTGCTCATCGGCAACCTCCCAAAATTTCGCCGGCTTTTTGTTCCGAAACGTTCTCGTGCAGCTTTTCGTTGCACATCAGCACCGGCGCGGAACCGCACGCGGCGAGGCATTCGACAAATTCCACCGTGATCTGACCGTCCTTCGTCGTCTGCGCCCCGTGCGCGTGCGGATCGAGGCCGAGCTTGGTGCAGAAACCGGCGTGCAACTTGTAGGAACCGGCGAGCGCGCAGCTCAACGTGCGGCAGACCTTCAAGTGCCATTTGCCGACGGGCCGATGCTTGAACATCGGATAAAACGTCACCACTTCGAACACGTTGATCGGCTGGAGTTCGAGCTTCTTGGCCACCCATTCCGTTGCTTCCTGCGAGATGAAGCCGTAGCGCTCCTGGATCGCGTGCAACAACATCAGCGTCGCGCTGCGCTTCTTCGGGTAATGCGAGATGAGTTCGTCGAACGCCGCGTCCATGTCCGCCGGGACTTTGAAGTCCGGCTGCGCGATCAGCGGGTTCGGGACGGCCTCAAATGGTTGGATGTCGTTCATCGGTCGCATTCTCCCATGACGAAATCCAACGAACCCAGGATGGACACGGTGTCGCTCATCAAATGGCCGGGCAGCAAATACGGCAGGACGCTCAGGTTCACGAACGAGGGGGCGCGGATCTTCAGACGATACGGCGTGCCGCCGCCGCGGCTGTTGATGTAGAAGCCGAGTTCGCCCTTCGGATTTTCGTGGCCGAAATAAACTTCGCCGACCGGCGCGTTCACGCCCGTGGTGACGATCATGAACTGGTGGATCAACTCCTCCATGCTCGACAGCACCTTGCCCTTCGGCGGCAACGTGATCTTGCCGTCTTGAATGCTGACGGGCTCCTTGGACTTGTTGTCTGCGCCGCCGGGCAGCTTGTCGAGGCACTGATGAACAAGCTTCACGCTCTGGCGCATCTCTTCCATGCGGACCAGATAGCGATCGTAACAATCACCCACCGAGCCAAGCGGCACGTCGAAATCAAGGTCCTTGTAAATCAGGTAGGGCTGCTTCTTGCGCAGGTCATGATCCACGCCGCTGGCGCGGAGGTTGGGACCGGACAGGCCGTAATCAATCGCCACGTCCTTCGGGATGACGCCGACATCACGCGTGCGGTCCACCCAGATCTTGTTACGCGTGAGCAGCGTCTCGACTTCGGCGATGTTCACCACCACTTCGCGGAGGAACTGGCGGCATTGCTCCACCCAGCCGGGCGGCAAATCACGCGACACGCCACCGATCCGTGTGTAGCTTGTCGTGAGTCGTGCGCCGGTGAGCGCTTCCTGCAGGTTGTAAATCTTTTCGCGCTCGGTGAAGGTGAGCAGGAAAACGGTCATGGCCCCCACATCCATCGCAAAACAGCCGATGCCGAGCAGGTGCGACGAGATGCGCGAGAGTTCGCAACAGATGGTGCGGATGTATTGGCAACGCGGCGGGAGCTTGTCCTGAATGCCGAACAGTTTTTCGACCGCGAGCGCGTAGGCGACGTTGTTCGCCATCGGCGCGAGGTAATCCAGCCGGTCCGTGTAGGGCACGAACTGGTTCCACGTCATGTTCTCCGCGATTTTCTCGTCGCCGCGGTGCAGATAGCCGACGTCCGGCGTGGCCTTGGTGATGGTCTCGCCATCGAGTTCGAGGATGATGCGCAGCACGCCGTGCGTGGACGGGTGCGACGGCCCCATGTTGAGGACCATCTTCTCGCCCTGCAAATCCGGCAGCTCTTCCGCCGCGCGACTCGCGCGCGCCGCAGCTTCGCCGAACTGAATGTCACGAACTTCTGCCATTGATCTAAATCATTTCGGCCATGTTGTTGGCCCGATTACCAAGCCTGCCTGTTACCCTTCCGGAATCCGAATGCGCGGTTCGCGCGCTGCGGAATCTTTACCACCCGACACCGTCACAAACGGCCCGCCTTCCATCGGCGTTGTTTTGCTAAACGCCACTTCCGGCAACTCCGTCGGCTTGCCCGCCAACGGGAAATCTTTCCGCAACGGGTGATACGGATAGCCCTCCCACATGAGGATGCGGCGCAAATCAGGATGTCCGCTGAAGCGGACGCCCATCATGTCGTAAACCTCGCGCTCATGCCAATCCGCCGTGCGCCAAACATTCGAAACCGTCGGTAACTCACCCTTTTCCTCGCTGACGCTGGTCTTGAGGCGCAGGTAGGCGTTGTGACCGAGACTGAACAACTCGTAAGCCAGCGTCCATCGCGGGTCTTCGCCGTAATTGTCCACCCCGCTGGCATCCACCAAATAGTCGAAGCCCAACTCCGCCTTGCAGAACGCCGCCACCTCGGCGATGCGCCGGGCATCCGCCACCGTCACGGTCCATTCGCCGCGAAACTCCGCTGGTTCGGAGATCAAATCGCCGAACTTGGCTTTGAGTTGTTGCGCGAGTTCCAGGCTGTTGGCCATGAGCTTTGGGTTTGTTTGGTGCCAGTTATGACAACTTAACTGGCCTTTTTCCAAACGGAGATAACGGGTTCGCGGCTGACTTTCTCCTGAAGCTTCAGAAGAGCATCCAGCAACGCCTCGGGTCGTGGAGGACATCCGGCGACGTAAAAATCTACGGGAACAATGTTGTCAACTCCCTGCAAAACAGCGTAACTGCGATACATGCCGCCGCTCGAAGCGCAGGCACCCATCGCAATGACCCACTTGGGCGCGGCCATCTGGTCGTAGATGCGTTTGACCGACAGGGCCATTTTGTAGGTCACCGTGCCGGAGACGATCATCACGTCCGACTGGCGCGGCGAAAAGCGCATCACCTCGGCGCCGAAGCGGGAAATATCGAAGCGACTTGCGCCGGAGGCCATGAGTTCGATGGCGCAGCAAGCCAGGCCCATGGGCATGGGCCAGATGGAGTTTTTGCGAAACCAGTTGATGGCAGAATCGAGCCGGGTATGGACGACTTCCCCTTCAACCTTGGTGTTGTAGCCGAGTTCGGCGTTCTGGGTCATACGGCACCGCCACCGTTGCGGCGGTTCTTGAACCTATTCGGCGGAGGTTTACCCCGCAAGTTGAATCCCGTCCGGGCGATTTCAATTTGCCGGGTGAATGAAATCGGTAAGCAAAAATTCTGACTGGACAGTCCCGATGTAACGCATATCCTACAAATGCTTCCCGGCTAAAAGTTCCCGCGACTGATGCGGCCTTTTATGAGGGATATTTTTTCGGAAATGGCCGGTTGGGACGTTCGCTTTTGATTTGTCAACGGTTTCAACCCAACCAACCGCAAAACGGCCAATCACCTCCGGTGGTTGGCCGTTTTCTTGTCTCGGGATGACTACGCGACGGCGTTGGACGCGCCGGCGCCGGCTTCAATGAAACCCCGTCATGCCACCGCCCGCGCCGCGTCAAGACAGCTTGGCAACGACCGATTCGATGAGTTGCAACCCCTGCTCGGCTTCGCTTTGGGTGAGGTTCAGGGCCGGCAACAGGCGCACGACTTGCGGACCCGCCGGCACGGTGAGCACGCCGGCTTCGTGCAGGCGATTGACGAATTGCAACGACGCCACGGCCTCATTCGCCGCGAAGGCACGAATTTCCTGTTTGGGGCGCAGCTCGAGGCCGGCCATCAATCCCAATCCACGCGGAGCCAGGACCACCTGTGGATATTTGGCCGCCAGTTGGGTGATGCCAGTCCGGAAGAACTCGCCGAGCTTGCGCGCATTCTCCGCCAGACCGTCGCGCTCAATGATTTCAAACACCTTCAGGGCCACCGCGCAGCCGAGCAAATTGCCGCCGTAAGTGGTGCCGTGCGAGCCGGCCGAGAGGAGATTGGCATACGGCTCGCGAATCCAGAATGCACCGATCGGAAAACCGTTGCCCAAGGACTTCGCCATCGAAATGCCGTCCGGCAGAAATTTTTCTCCGCCCGGAACCCCTTCGAGAATCCGCTGAAAGCTCTGGAACCGGCCCGTGCGGAAATGGCCGCATTGGACGCCGTCCATCAGCAACAGGAGCTTTTTCTCATCGCACAACGCCCGCAGGCCAAGCAGAAATTCCGCCGTGGCGGGCGTCACGCCACCTTCGCCCTGCACGCCCTCGATCAATACCGCCACGGTCGCCGGTGAAATCGCGTTCCGCACCGCCGACAGGTCGTTGAACGGCACATGCCGGAAACCCGGCACCATGGGCTCAAAGCCCTTCTTCACCTTGTCCTGTCCCGTCGCCGCAATGCCCGCGAGCGTCCGGCCATGAAAGGAGTTGACCGCGGTGATGATTTCAAAACGGCCTTCGTCATGTCCAAACTTGCGCGCCAGCTTGTAGAGTCCTTCGTTGGCCTCGGCGCCGGAGTTGCAGAAGAACACCTTCCCGGGCGCGAGCTGCCGCACGATTTGCTGGGCGAGACGCCCCTGCGGCTCGTGGTAGTAGAGATTCGAAATGTGGACGAGCCGGCGGGCCTGGGCGGCGAGTGCGTCCGCCACTTCCGGGTTGGCGTGGCCGAGCGCCGTGACCGCGATGCCGCCGCCGAGGTCGAGGTAACGCTTGCCGTTCACATCCCACAGCCAGCTGCCCTGCCCGTGGCTCAATGCCAGATCGAAGCGCCCGTAGCTGGGCACGACGTATTGCTGGAAAAGCTGTTGGATGGCCACCTGCTGGTTGCGCACGATGGCCGGCGATTCAGGAACGATCTCTTTCATTGCGACGGCGCCTGACAAAATAGCAAACCCGCACGCGACGCAATGGGAATCTGCATGCGGGTGCCAGGCGCCGGCCGCGGAGTGGAATCGCTGGCGCGTCAAAGGCGCATCACGGCTGGCGGGGCGGTTCGGGATGGGCGAGGAGATAGCCGGCCAGCGGGCAGTCCTTCATACCTCGGATGCCCGCCACGACACATTGCGCGTTCAGCACGGCGCCATCCCAACCGGTGTGCGTGTGTTCCTGCGGGAAGAACGGCTTCACGGCCGCCTCGCCCAGGGCGTCGTAACGGTCGGCCACCAGATTGTTCAAATCCAGGAAGTCCGCGCCGCCCGCGGCCGCCGCTTCGCGGGCCCACAAGCCGTAAGTTTCATTGGCGCGCCGGACCTTGCCGTTGGTCCAGTCGTTCCGCGGAATCGGCGAGCAGATGATCGGCGTGGCGCCCTGCGCCTTGGTGTCGGCGATGTATTGGCGCAGATACCAGCCGTAAGTGTGCACCGTTTCCACGGCGCCGGTCAGGTGATTCGTGACGGAAACCGTTTCCTCGCCATTGCCGTTGATTGACTTGCGGGCGCGACTGTCGCCGTAGGCGCCGCCGCCGTCATTGTGCCCGAACTGCATGAGCACGAAGTCACCCGGTTTAATTTGCCGCCGCACCGCTTCCCAAAGCTTCGTCGTCCGGAAGGAACGGCTGCTGGTGCCGCCCAACGCCTGGTTTTCGACGTTGATTTTGCTCCGATCGAAGCAGGCACCAATAGGATTGCCCCAGCCCCACAAACCGCCATCGCCCTTGTCCCAGCCGTTCTTCACCGTGGAATCGCCAATGATCCACAGCGTCGGCAGCGCCGGGTTGAAGCCGGCATGCACCGGTCCGACCCGCGGCACCACCGCGGCGTGATTCTCCTTCGCGTCCACGGCAGGTTCAACCACCGCTCGTCCGGCGGCGGAGAGAAGCGGCTTCACGGGATCGCCGGGCAACGCGGCCAGCCCCTGCACCACGAACCGCGCGTGCAAATCGGCTCCGACCGCGTTGAAGTGCGTGTGGTCGCGCTGATACAGACGCTTCACGGCTGCCTCGCCCATTGCATCGAAATGATCCGCCACCCGTTTGGTCAGGTCCACAAACGGCACGCCGGCCGTGCGGGCCGTTTCGGCCGCCCAAAGGCCGTAGTTTCCTGAGCCGCGTTCCACGCGACCGTCGCGCCAGATGTTGCGCACGGTCAGCGAGAGCACGATGGGCCGCGCCCCCTTGGCCTTCACGTCCGCGATCATCTTGCGCAGATACCAGCCGTAGGTGTGCACCACCTCGTGCAGCTTCGTCTGGAGATTGTCGATTTCCTGGGTTTCCTCGCCGATGCCGCGCAATGAACCCCGGGCGCGCAACGTGTCATTGATGGCCCCCGCATCGTTGTGGCCAAATTGAATCAACACGATGTCGTTGGTCTTCACGTCAGCGAGCAACTGGTTCCACAATCCCTCGGTGATAAACGTGCGGCTGCTGCGCCCGCCGCGGGCGCGGTTGACCATGTTGACCTTTTTCGGATCGAAATAATTCGCGAACGGCACGGCCCAGCCTTGCTGCGACTCACCGGCACCCCGCGCGGCCGTGGAATCGCCGGCCACAAAAATCGTCGGCAGTTGCGGGTTGATTCGCGGCCGGGATGAAGGCGGATTACTGGCCAGGTCAGGGGCCGGCGTCACTTCAGGCGCGGCGGCGCGGGCCGGCCCGTTGCTGAACCAAAGGGCCGCAAGCAAAACCAGGCCGGTGCGATAACTTCGGGATGCCTTCATGATGAGATGGGTTGGCCGACTGCCGGATTTGACGGTGCCACTTTTCTTCGCGTTCAACCAGCGCGTTTGCCGTGACCGACAAAGCCATTGCCTGACCCACCGCTTCCACTACACTCGCGCCCACAGTTCCAAGCCCATGAATCCCTTCGATCTTGGCGGTCAAACCGCGCTCATCACCGGTGGTGGCACGGGCCTTGGCCTGGGCATGGCGCGCTGTCTCGCCGCCGCGGGTGCCAAGGTTGTGCTGGTGGGCCGGCGCCAGGAGGAGCTTGAACGCGCCTGCCGCGAAATCGGCCGCCAAGCCTTCGCCCTGGTGGGCGATGTGACCCAGTTGGAAACCGCCCCCGCACTGGTCGATCAAGCCGAAACGCTGGCGGGACCGCTGACCATTCTCATCAACAACGCCGGCATTCACCTGAAAAAACTCGCCGCCGAAACCAGCGACGCCGAGTTCGCCCGCGTGCTGCAAACCCATGTGGTGGGGGCCTTCGCGCTGACGCGGGAGGCGGGCCGGCGCATGATAGCGCGACGCACCGGTTCTGTTTTGTTCACGGCTTCGATGGCGTCACTGATGGGCATCCCGCAAGTGACGGCCTACGCCGCCGCCAAATCGGCCTATCTCGGTTTGGTGCGGACGCTCGCGGTGGAATGGGGCCCGCACGGCGTGCGTGTGAACGCCATCGCACCGGGCTGGATCAGTTCCGGCAT